>NZ_JAAGOU010000032.1:0-53993 GCF_010500775.1 Salipiger sp. PrR002 | reverse complement strand
CCGAAGGTCTTCCTTTCGGCCGTCGCTCTAGCCGCCCTCGTCATCTACTGGTTTTGAATCCTGACCCTAGTCGTTCGATCACGACGTCGTCTTTCCAGCATCCCCGGCGGTCCACGGAGATCTTAACGGTCGCGTCCAGAAAGGGCTGCGTGAAGCGCGGGCGAGTGAACTGGCTGCCCTAATCCGTGTCGAAAGTCTCGCGCCCCCCATGCTGCCGGGCCGCGTTTTCCTGCGCCTCGATTTCCAGCGCCTCCGTGCTATGGGGCGAAACCTCGTCAGCGCCGTTGTGCCTGCCTCAAGAATGGCCGGGCGATCAGGCGGGCTGCGCCCCGCCCCAACATCGGCATCGGCATCGGCATCGGCATCGCATCACCACCGCCCCCGAAACATGAAAGGACCGGGCACAGAAACGCACCCGATCCTCAAGAACGGCGGTTTGCCGGATCAGCCGTTGTAGTCCTCGTCGGCCACCTTCTCCATCCAAGTCACCGGCGAGCCGTTGATGCTTTCCTGGATGGCGATGTGCGACATGGCGTTTCCCGGCGCGGCGCCGTGCCAGTGCTTTTCCTCGGCCGGGAAGAAGACGATGTCACCGGCAGTGACCTCTTCGACCGGGCCGCCTTCGCGCTGCACACGACCCTTGCCGAAGGTGATGATGATGGTCTGGCCCGCCGGATGGGTGTGCCACGCGGTGCGCGCGCCGGGCTCGAAGGTGACATGCGCGCCGCTTGTGCGGCCGGGCGCGTCGGCCTGGAACATCGGGTCGATGCGCACGGTGCCGGTGAAGTAGTCCTCGGGACCGGGGCCGGAAGGAATGCTGCCTGCGCGGATGATTTTCATTGTCTTTCTCCTTCTGTCTCGCTGCGCGGTCAGCCGCGCAGCTTGGTGAACCTGTAGGTAAGCGCTGGCCCGCCCGGTTGGACGTAAGCCAGTTCGACTGTGGCCATGGCAAAGGGCTCGACATAACGGCCGTTGCGCAACCCGCCGGTGTCGAGCGGCTCGAAGCCGATGTCGCGGATGAGCTGGCCGGCGATTTCCTTGGCACCCGCGTCGTCACCATAGGTGAAGACCTGCGGCGCGGGCTCCTGCCCCTTGCGGGCGAAAACCGGCGCGAAACTCTCGGAGGGCGTTGTATTGAAGCACGACACCCAGCGCGCCTTCGGGCGCATCCGGGCCAGTTCCTCGCCGCCGGAGGAGGTGGTGCCGACGACGAGGTCCCGGTTGGCTTCGTCGAGCGGCACACAGCAGTTCAGCACCACCTTTCCGGCCAGATCGCCCGCCTGCTCCAGCACGTCGCCGACCCGCGACCAATGCACCGCCAGAAGCAGCGCGTCGGCCTCGGCCACGGCGTCGGCAATGGTTCCCGATTGCCCGCCGCTCTCCCGCGCAAGGCGCTCCAGCTTCGAGGCAATGCGCGCATAGGCAAAGGTGACGTCATGGCCAGAGGCCGCCCAGAACGTGCCGAGCTTGCCGCCCATCAGACCCGATCCGAGAATGCCGATCTTCATGCTGTACTCCTGAATTGCGGCAGCGGAGCCGAAGCCCCGCCGCCCGAAGACTTAGTTCGCTCGGGCCTCGAAGACCTGCTTGGCCACCGGCAGCGCCGAGAAGACCTTGGGCCAGCCAGCATAGAAGGCGAGATGCGACAGCATGGCACCCGCCTCTTCCTGCGTCAGCCCGTTGTCCATCGCGCGACCCAAGTGGAAGGTCATCTGCTCGGGCTGACCGGCGGCGATCAGCGCGGCGACGGTCACCATGCTGCGATCGCGGGGCTCCAGTGCCGGGCGCAGCCACAGATCGTTGAACAGCAGCTCGCGCGTGGTGTCGACGACACCCATGCTGACATTGGCGAAGTTGCCGCGCACGGTTTCTTCACGGGCGGCCTCGGCCTCCTCATTGATCGGAAGCAGCTCGGGCTCGAGCGCCGGAAGGTCTTCTGCCGTGACACTGCGCGCCTCAAAGACCGGCGCCATCGCCTCGGCGGCGGCGGTGGCATTACCCCAACCGGTGTAGAAGGCGAGATGGGTGATCGTCTCCGAGAGCTCGGCCGGGGTCACGCCCGCGTCGAGCGCCAGCTCGACATAGCTGCCGAGGTTCTCGGTCTCGTGCCGCGTCATCAGCGCCGCAAAGGTGACAAGCGCGCGGTCGCGCATGGAGAGCTCTTCCCCCGCCCAGACAGAGCCGAAAAGATCATTGGTCGAATAAGCCTCAAGCGCGGGCGCAACGGCGCCGACGGCGGATGGCAGGGTGCTGGACACCTCCTGCGCGGTGGCGCCGGTGGTCATGAGGGCGAGGGCCGAAGCGGCAACATAGGTCTTCATGGGAGCTCCTGTCGGGCTGGTTCCGGTTGCCCCCTTCATGTGGTCGGGTGCCGCGGAACCTTAATGCCCGATTGGGCCAACCCACTCATGACAGCGTCTCATGAATGGCTCAGCCCCGCTCTCGCAAAGCCTCCAGAACCACCTCGAAAGCCGAAGACGGACGCTGCCGGCTCGGGTAGTAGAGGTGGAACCCCGGGAAGTAAGGGCAATAGTCGTCAAGGCAGGTCTGCAGAGCCCCAGAGGCCAGATGCTCCGCCGCCAGCCGTTCGGGGATCAGCGCGAGCCCGTGGCCGTCTACCGCCGCGCGCATCACCGGGTTGATCGTGTTGAAACAGGTCTGGCCCGAAACCTTCACGCGGATCTCGTTGCCGTCCTTGTCCTCGAATTCCCAAGCATAAAGCGCGCCATGGGTCGACAGCCGCAAATTGATGCAGCGATGCTCGGCCAGATCGTGTGGCACCTGCGGGGTGCCCGCCGCCTCGAAATACTCGGGGGCACCGACGCAGATCATCCGCTCCTCCGGGCCGATGCGCATCGAGATCATACCCTCGCTCACCTGTTCGCCGTAACGCACCCCGGCATCGCATTGCGAACTCGCTAGATCGGTATAGCCGTAGTCCATGACGAACTCGACGTTCACCGCAGGGTATTGCTTCAGCACCGGCGAGAGCTTGGGCCAGAGGATGCTGTCGATGGCGTATTCCACCGCGACGATCCGCACCGTACCGGTGGGCTGATCGCGCGCGTCATTCAGCGCCTTGAGCCGCGCCTCGATCATCTCGAAACAGGGATTGAGCGTCGCCAGGAGGTCCTCGCCCTCCAACGTCGGCGCCACAGAGCGCGTGGTCCGGGTCAGCAGGCGCAGACCGAGCCGCTGCTCGAGCCCCTTGATCGTATGGCTCAGGGCCGACTGCGACACGTTGAGCCGGGCCGCCGCGCGGGTGAAGCTCCGCTCCTCGGCAACTGCCGCCAAGGCTATGAGGTCGTTTATGTTTTCACGAAGCATGAGGGAGGCCTTGCTCTGATGGTCGAGGACCACACCGGGTCTCCGTCATGATATATGCGCGTGGCTCATGACGTCCATTGATTATCCCGCGACAGCGGGAACCGGATCATCCTGGCGTCGGCAAAGCCACCCTGCGCCTACGCGGACAGCGGGCGGAGGGGCGCCACGGCGAACGTCGGGCCCGGCTATGCAAAGATGATTTCCACCAGCTCAACACCCGTGGTGCCCCCGCCCACTACGCGGCGCGCGGGCTCACGCGATCCGCTGCATACTTCAGAAGACCCCGGCCTCGGTCATCCGCTTTTCCTCTGCCTGCACCGCATCGCAAAGCGCCGCAAGCATCTGCGACCTTTCTTCGGCGCTCATATTCAGCGGCGGATTGATGCGAATGATGCCATCGGCGGCGGCGACAATGCAGCGCCGTTTTCTGCAGTCTTGGCTGATCCGTTCGGCGATCTCTGCGGCGGCATGCGCGCCGCACTGCGCGAACTCGATCCCCCAAAGGTGGCCTTTGCCTCTGACCGCCTTGACGATATGCGCACCGACCAAGCTGTGCAGCGCGGCTTTGATAACGGCCTCGCTTTCCCGCACTCTGCCGATCAGCCCATCCCGCTCGACGATCTCGATCGCTTTGATGGCGATGCTGCAGCCGACGGGATGCCCGGCCATGGTGATCACCTTCCGCAACGGGTAATTCTGCTGGTTCAGCCGGTCATAGATGCCACGGTCGACGGCCACTGCACCCAGTGGAAAATACCCGGCAGTAAGACCCTTGGCCATGGTCACGATATCCGGGCGGATTGCCTCATGCTGAAAGCCGAACCAAGCGCCGGTACGGCCAAAACCAGTGATGATCTCATCAACGACCAGCAAGATGTCGTGCCGCGAGCAAATCTCTCGCACGGCCTTCAGGTATCCCTCGGGAGGCACGATGACCCCCCCGGCGAAATTCACCGGCTCGACGAAGAGGCAGGCGATACGGTCAGCCCCGATCGCAGAGATGTCCCGTTCGAGCTGCGCGCAGAGCGCATCGAGAGGCCGCGCCTTTCCTGTCTCGGAGTCATAGGCGCTCGCCACATGGACAACCTCAGGGCCGTCGCCACGACTTTCTCCCTTGAAGGCAGGGAAGCCTGTGAGGTCTGTCGCGGCCCCGATTTGGCCATGGTAGCTGCGATCAAGCGCGAGGCAGATGCGCTTTTCGGGGCGCCCCGCGGCAATCCAGTTTCCGCGTGCGATGCTGAGGGCGACCTCATTGGCCGAGGCGCCGCTCAGGGCGTATTTGACCATATAGTCACCGCCCAGAAGGGCACTCAGACGACGCGCCAGATCAAGGCTTTCAACGCTCGCCTCTTCAGGCGAACAATAGGACAGCCGCGCCAGTGCTTCGCTCGCGACCGCCAGAAGTTCGGGGTTGCCGTGTCCAAGGTTCAGACAGCTGTGCCCCGAGACCGCTTCATAGGCGGGCTGCTCGCCCCGAATGGTAAGCCAGCCCCCGCGGCCACCGGTCACCACAGTGTCAGGGACCGGCCTCCCTTCAAAATCTTCCAGCCATTGGCGCTCGGCATGTTGTGTCATTTCAAGTCTTTCTCGCTGCCGCAACGCGAGGTACGCGGCGGCCTGAATAGAGGAAGCAGAGGCACCCGCGGGTGCCGGTCTTCGTGCGACGCGGCGGCGATCAGCCAGCGAACCGCCGGGGGGAAAACGGCGCCAGCGGTATGTCGGGGGCGCGGTCGCTCAGAAGGTCATCGACGATGCGCGCGGTACGGGCAGAGGCGGTGAACCCGATATGTCCGTGACCGAAGGCGTGGATCGCATTGCTGGCCCGCGAAGCGCGCCCGATCACCGGCGTGCAGTCGGTCATCGAGGGCCGCACCCCCATCCAGCGGATCGCGTCTGCATCGTGGCCTTCCAGTTCGGGAAAGACGCTGACAGCCCGGCGATGCAGGATCTCTACATGTTTCCAGTCGGCCGGAGCGTCCGGGTCTGCGATCTCGACCTGTCCGGCGACCCGCAAACCGGGCAGCTTGGGGGTGATCGCGATCCGCTGGTCGGCGAGCATCACCGGCTGGGTCAGCCCGGTCGGGTTCGTGCGGTACTGAATGCAATAGCCGCGCTCGGCGCCAAGCGGCACGCGGTCGCCCAGCTCCGCGGCGAGCGGTCCGCTGGCGTGGCCCGCAGAAATCACGACGGCATCACAGGCCGTCTCGCCGCCGCTGTGCCTCAGGTGGGTCACCCTGCCCTCTTCAAGCACAAACCCCAAGGCGCGCTCGGCAAGAATGGTAAGCCGCTCCGCAGGGATGGCTGCCAGCAGCGCCTTGATATAGCCCGACGTGTCGAGGCAATAGCCGGACTCGTTGATCGTGCTGCCGCAGACATAGCCCTTCGGCAAGCCCGAGATGCTCTGCTGCAGGTCTTCGAGACTTTTCTCCGAGCAGGAAATGCCAAAGTCCTTGCGGACGGCCCAGGTGCCATCGGCACGGCGGCTTTCTTCGGTGGGGTAGAGATAATAGACCGGCTCGCGCTTCAGCAGAGGCTCTGCGGCGGTGCCTGCGATCATCTCGGCATGCAGTGCCGGAGCATCCTTCACCAACGGCGCCAGCCCGGTGGCGAGCTTGCGCTGTCGCGGCACTGTGGCGCCCGCCGCAAGGAACTTCAGCCCCCAGACGGCGCGCCCCGGGAAGTCGCGCCAGCGAACCGCCAGAGGTGCATCCTTGGTGACGAGATAGCCGGGCACCTGCCGCCACAGGCCGGGACTGGAAATCGGAACCATGAAACCGTTGCTGACCAGCGCGCCATTGCCATAGGCCGCGTTGTTGGTGCCGCCGATCTCTGTCGGCTCCACGAGCGTGATGTCATGCCCGGCCTCGGCGAGGCGCTTGGCAGTGGCAACGCCGGTGATCCCGGCGCCGATGACGATAACATGCATGATTATGCCCCGTGGAAGTGCGAAAGGAAGGCTTTCGTCTGCGGTTGCTTGGGATTGTCGATGACCTCTTTGGCGGGGCCTTCTTCCACCACGTAGCCGCCAGCCATGAAGATGACCCGGTCTGCGACCTCGCGGGCAAAGGCCATCTCGTGGGTGACAACGATCATGGTCATCCCCTCCGAGGCCAGCTTTTGCATCACGCCGAGGACCTCGCCGACCAATTCGGGATCCAGCGCCGAGGTCGCTTCGTCGAAGAGCATCACATCGGGCTCCATGGCCACTGCCCTTGCGATTGCGACACGCTGCTTCTGCCCGCCCGACAACGACGACGGCCAAGCGTCGGCCTTATCCGCAAGACCCACCGCTTCGAGTTGCTTCATGGCGAGGGCGCGCGCCTTGTCCTTGGGCATCTTTCGCGCGGTCACCGGGCCTTCCATCACATTGCCGATGACGGTCATATGCGGGAACAGATTGAAATGCTGAAAGACCATGCCGGTCGACTGGCGAAAGCCGACGAGATCCTTGCCGCGGATTCCGCGGCTGCCTTCGCCAAAGACCATCCGGGTGCCGCCGATCTCGATACAGCCACTGTTGGGCTCGACCAGCACGTTGAGGCAGCGCAGCAGGGTCGACTTGCCCGAACCGGAGGGTCCGATCAGCGCGACAACCTCGCCCTTGGGGATGCGCAGGTTGATGTCGCGCAGGACCGGGTTGGAGCCGTAGCTCTTTTGGAGTCCGTCAATTCTGATCATCATCTGGGCCTCAGTGTTTCACGCCATGTTTCGCTTCCAGCCGGCGGACCAGCATCGTCAGCGGGAACAGGATGGCGAAGTAGATAAGCGCGACCGTGGTGAAGACCTCGAGCGGTCGGAAGGTCTCATGGGAAATCATCTTGCCCTCGTAGAGCAGGTCAGGAACGGCGAGGACCGAGACCAGCGAGGTGTTCTTGAGGTTGATGACCGACTGGTTGACCAGCGGCGGCACCATTTTGCGGATGGCCTGCGGCAGGATGATCCGCCGCAGCACCTGCCCTTCGGTCAGGCCAATGGCGGCGCCCGCCTCGGCCTGACCCGGGTCGATGCCCTGAATGCCGGCCCGAACGATCTCTGAGTAGAACGCTGCACCGTAGAGCATGATGGCAAGGAAAGCGGCCATCATGGCCGAGATTTCCACTCCGATAAGGATTGGCAGCGCGTAGTAGATCCAAATGAGCGTCACGAGCACCGGAGTGCAGCGGAACAGCTCGATCACGGAAATGGAGAGATAGCGGATCGGAGCAAATTTCGAGAGCGCGCCCAAGGCGTTGATCGTCCCGAGGATCAGCCCGACCACGATCACCGCGACGGCCAGCAACAAAGTGACCTTCAGGCCGCTCAGCAGCAGGTCACGATACTCCCAGACGGAGAGGAAATCCCATTGGTACATGTCTGTCAGTCTTTCGGTTTCAGGATCAGAGCTGGACGTTTGCCGGGAAGTCTTCCGGCGTCACGCCAACCAGCGCCATATTGCGGATCACGGCCTCTTGGATGAAACCGCTCTCCCGGCGTTCGGCGAGCCAAGCGTTGACGTAATCCTGCAGAGCGGTGTCCCCGGTGCGCTGGAAGCCCGCGTGCGAGGTGGTCGCCTGCAGCGGCTCCGGCGCGACGATGGTGCCCATCGACGGGTTCTTTTTGACCACAGGCAGGCCCAGCATCATCACAAAGCACTGCGCGTCGGCCCGGCCCGATTGCAGCGCGATCGACGCTTCTGCCACGCTCTCGAAGCGCAGGATGGTCGCCTTCGGCAGCATCCGCGTCACGGTGGCGTCATGCGACGAGCCCGCGTCGACAGCGATCCGGATCTCGGGGCGGTTGTACTCTTCCCAAGTCTCGAAGATGGCGTCTTCGTGACAGATCAGCGTGAAGGCGTTGTTGAAGACGGCGTCCGAGAAATCGATGGCCTTGCGGCGCTCGGGCGTCGGGTTCAGCCCGAACATCAGGTCGATCTTGTCCGCCTGAAGGTCAAGCACGCTGTTGCCCCAAGTCGTGGTCACGATCTCGAGTTCCACGCCCATGTCTTCGGCCAGCGCCCGACCAACGTCGATGAAGATCCCGCTCCATTCGTCGCTGCGCATGTCTTTGCGGAAAGTCGGGGCGGCATCGGTCACGCCGCCAATACGAAGCTTTCCGGCAGCCTTGATACGCTCGGGCACCTCGGAGGGCGCAGCAAACAGCGGCGCGACACCCGTGGTGCCGGCAAAAAAGAGGCCTGCCACGCTGGTCTTGAGAAGGGTACGTCTGTTCATTTTTCTGTCCTGTTGAGCATTTGTTTTCTTCCGCCCCGAGCCGTTTATGCGAGCAACGATCTGAAGCACGAGATCGGGGTAGCGGCTAACTTGCTTCCCCCAAAAGAACCAGATTTCTTGCACTTCATGGGAGCAGATCGCCGAGACATGGCATCACCTGCGGAGGGGCCTTCGGGACACGTGCCAAAAACCCGAGATTTCTTTTTAGTTTATTGCCCTTAAGAAGTTGTCTCGCCGCTTTCAGGCCGGTCGTGCCACGCCAAATCCGCGGCGACTGCTTCACTTGTGTCACCTTTAGCGGCGCACAGGATATAGGCGTTTGTTCATTTCTTCAGCGTATCTCTTGAGGCAGTATTGCTCGTTGACGATGCCAAGCACGTCCCGATCTGGGCCAAGCACAGCAAGCATGTCCGCTTCGTGCCGCGACAGGACGCGGATCGCGTCTTGCACATTCTGCGCCGGAAGCAGCCATGCGTTGGTATGGATGGCGATGTCCGCCAATGGGGTCTTCGGGTCGAGGGCCTCGGCATGAAGATCCGTCAGGGCACAAAGGCCGCGATATGTCTTGGTGTCGTCGACCAGCGGCACGGCCTTTGTGGACCCAAGCGCGAACCGCCGCCGGGCCTCTCCGACTGTCATTGTGGCGGGAAGGCAGACGATGCTGCGGCGCATCAGGCGACCGACCGTGAGATCCCGCAGCCAGCCGACGTCCGCCGCAGACCGAATGGCTTCGCCGCGAAGATGGAATCGCCAAGTGGAAAAGCTGAAGCCGAAGAATTGCCGCACGATCGCAGAGGCCACAAGCGCCGAGAACAGCACGGACAAAGCCAAAGGCAGGCTCTGCGTGAGTTCAAGCGCCAGAAAGCTCATCGCCATCGGCGCGCCGATCACCGCCGTTGCCCAAGCGCACATGCCCACGATCGCGAAGATGATCACCGGAAGCTGCATGTCGAACGTCGTGATCCATAGGGCGCCCACCGATTTTCCAAGCAGTGCCCCCAGAAGCAGCGACGCAAAGAAGAGCCCGCCACGAAATCCGGAACCGAGCGAGATGACCGAGGCCAGCATCTTGAGCCCGAGCAACCAAAGCAGCGTTTCAACAGGGAACGGGATCGCCAAGACAACGTCCATCGCGCCATGGCCCGACGACAGCACCTGCGGACTTTCGAGCGCCAGCAGACCGACAAGAACGCCGCCAAGAAGTGGGTGGCTCCAGCCCGGCAGGCGGGTTTTGCGCATGGCCCGCTCGGCCCAGGATACCGAACACATGAGCAAGATCCCCAAAGCCGCCGCGGTCAAGGCGATGACGATCAGCGCAGGATAGGCTTTGGCGGGAACGTCCCCGGCATAGAAAAGCCATCCGCCCGTGTTTCCGCCCAGAAGGCGCGCGATTGCGGTCGCCGACAGAGTTGCGGCCAGAACCGGAAGCACGGCGGCGGCGGAATAGCCCGCCAGAACAAGCTCGAAGGCATAAAAGGCCCCTGCGAGCGGCGCATTGAAGGCTGCGGCAATCGCTGCGCCAGCGGCGGCAGCCACCAACAGCCGCATGTCCTCACGTCTCAGGCGCAGACGCTGGCCGCTCAGCGAGGCAAGGGCGGAAGTGACCTGCGTGTATGCCGCCTCCATCCCCACCGAAGCACCAAAGCCGCTCGAAACCACGGTCTGCCCCGACAGGAAGAGGCTTCCTGCGAGGTTCATTTTACCACCCGCGATCGCATTTGCCTCGATCGGGTCCGCGATCCGGCCAAACCAGCGCGGCCCGAAGTAGTAAGAGAGCGCCATCAGCGCACCGCCGATGACCGGCCCGCCAAAGGCACGCAGCGGCTCGAGCGTCTCGCTGGCGCTGAGATATCCGCTGGCGCCGAATATCCAATGCCCCATCAGATGAATCACCGCCTGCAGACCCATCACGGCCCCACCGGCGACAAGCCCGATACAGGCTGCGAGCGCCGTCAGAGCTATTTCGTTCTGGCGGATGAGCCTCCGCAGCCGTGCGGGTGCCAGAAGGCGGCGCAAAGGGCGGAGCCTGCGCGAGGCGTGGGCGCGATGGGGCAAGTCTTGACCTCAAGAAGAGAGATGTCGGTGTCGGGGCGGTTCAGGGCCTGCGTGCTTGCGTAACGCCCCTATTCCGCTGCGAGCTCTGCAGCGGTCTGAGCCAAGATTTTCAATCCCGCCTCCTGCCGCTCTTCGTCCATCAGAAGAAAACCGAGTTTGATGAAGCTCCGCCCTCTTTCCGGATCGTGAAAAAAGACCCGCCCGGGTTCGATCGCCACCCGACGGCGACGCAACCGCGCTGCAAGTTCGGTGGTATCGAGGTCTCCGGGCGCCTTGATCCACAGATTGAGCCCTCCCGAAGACGGCGGCATCTGCCAGCCCGGAAGGTGCTTCGAAACCAGCCGGTTGCAGCTTTGCCAGCGCCTTTTCGCAATCCGGCGAAGGCTGCGGATCTGTCTCTCGTAGCCACCGCTCGAGATGAAATGTGCCAGCGTGCGCTGCTCGTGCCCTGACAGGTTCCGGATCTGGTAGCGGCGGCAGCCCCGGATCGCTGCGATGACATCGGCATGGGCCACGACAAAGGCGATGCGGCAGATCGCACCAAGATATTTGGAAAAGCCGCTCACATAGATCACATTGCTCAGGCCATTCGCGGCAATCGGCGCTGACGACTGCCCGACGAAGCGCATCTCGGAATCATAGTCGTCCTCGATAATCACTTTGCCCGTCGCCGCCGCCATCTGGTGCAGCCTGACCTTCCTCGGCGTCGACATGCTGACGTTGCTCGGCAGTTGGTGGCTTGGCGTTGTGTAGATGATCTCTGCCGCATCTGGGATCTCGTCCAGCATCAGGCCACCCTTGTCGATCGGCACCGGGAAAAGTTCGGCGCCCGACCGAAGAAAGCTGTGGCGCGCATCGGGATAGCCTGGGTCCTCGAAGGCGACCTGCGTGCCCGGCCGCATTGTCACCTGTGCAATCATGTGCAGCGCGTGCTGCGTCCCGGCGGTCAGCAGAATATTCTCTGGCCCGACAAAGATGCCGCGCGCTGGCAGCAGTTCCTTGAGGATCATCTCGACCAGGAACGGATCGTCCGCGCCGAAATTGTCGTAGACGCTGAAGGCCCGCGAAGGCCCTTCAAAGGCATCCCGCGCGGCCCTGATCCACGTCGAGACGGGAAAGCTTTCGCGCGGCAAGGACGCGGTGATGAATGGATAGCTTACGGTGGCGTCATTGGTGGAGCGCCTGACCTCGGGCGGATCGCCGGGCGTGTGGGTGCCAAAGAGCTTGTGCTGCCATTGTGCGCCTGCCGTCTGGACTGGCTCAGCATCTTGATCCACGTGCAGATCGCTGAATTCTTCATTGACGAACCAGCCCGAACGCTGCGCCGAGTAGATGACACCTTGGGATTCAAGCTCTTGATATGAGAGCGAGATCGTGTTGATGCCCAAGTTCAGAAACTGCGCAAGTTGCCGTGTGGCGGGCAGCTTTCCATTGCGAAAGTGGCCGTCTTGGATGGCACGCAGCAGGCCGCGGCTGACCTGAATGTAGAGCGGGACATCGGCCCCATGGTCCAGCACAACGTAGCGCCCGGCTATTTCTTCACCTGTCATCTGGACGTTCTCTTCTACACGGACGTGACGGGCGCGCGACGGCCCGCGATTGCCGCGTCAGCTTAGCCGCCGCCTGCTACCAAATGAAGTCGCAGAAAACGTAATCTGATTGGTAGCAGATTGATGCCATCTGAGTGGATGCAGCGCGTCGCTATGGCTCTTCTTCACGCGTCGAAACCTCGCGCAGCACCTGCGTGATCGGCCCGACTATGGGGCTCCTACCGCGGCAGCAATGCCCGCAGTCTCCAGAAAAGCACTGACCGTGGGCGTGCCCATCTTCGTGCGCAGGCAGAAGACATGCTCTGGGAAGGATTCAGCGATATCCGAGATCGGAACCCGCACGATCCCGCCTTCGCGCCGGGACGCCGCGTCGAACATGAACCCGATCCCGATGCCTTGCGCAGCGGCCTCGAACACCGCCTCGCGCGATTCCAGCCAGAACAGCGGCGTCAGCGTCAGACCCAGCGATTTGAGCGCGAGGTTGAGCTCGCGCTGCGTTTGCGAGCGTCCACTGCGAAACAACAGGGACTGACCCGCCAGATCCGCCAGTCTCAGGCTCTTGCGCTTGGCGAATGGATGCGTTTGCGGGACCAGCGCGACCAGCGACTGATAGAGCAATGGCGCCCGGTAAATCTCCGAACCAGAGGGCGCGGCGGTCAGAATGCCAAGGTCCACGCGGCGGTCTCGGACGGCGGTCACGACCTCCTGCCAATTGCCAAAAGAGATGTCGATCTTGATGCCCGGGTATTTCTGCCGGAAGCGGGCGACCTGCTCCATCGCGGGTCCCGGAGCGCCCGCGGCGATTGACAGCTCGCCGACCTCGAGTGCCCGCGCCGTCAACAGAATCTCGGCGGCATCGCGCTCTACCTCCCGCTGGGCCGCGGTGCGCTGGAACAGTCGGTGCCCCATCGTCGTCAGCTCGGAGCCATGGGCAGTGCGTTCGAAAAGCCTGACCGCAAAGCCTTCTTCCAGCGTTTTGACCTGTGCGGTGATCGCTGGCTGCGACAAGCCCAACGCGCGCGCGGCGGCAGAAAAACTACCCGTGGCAGCGACTTCGTTGAAGGCCCTGATCTGGGCGGCGGTGGGTCGTTTCATCAGGGCCTCGCAAGGTTTTCGGTGCCATAACCTAAATTGATAATGTGTCACTCAAGTTACAAGAATCTCCTGTAGCTCCCGCCTCAACCGCGGCCCGGCAGACCGGGCATTGGACAAGAGGACAGGACATTGGCGACAGTGACCCTTCGGGGCATCCGGAAGAATTTCAAGGAAACAGAGGTGCTGCGCGGCATCGATCTGGCGATCGCCGATGGCGAGTTCGTGTCTTTGGTCGGCCCCTCTGGCTGCGGCAAGTCGACGTTGCTGCGGATCATCGCCGGTTTGGAGAGCGCCAGCGCGGGAGCGATCGAGATCGGCGGCGCGCCGGTGGACGGCCTGCGCGCCGCGGACCGCAACCTGTCGATGGTGTTCCAGTCCTACGCGCTCTACCCGCATCTGACCGTGGCCGAGAACATCGCCGTGCCGCTGCGCATGCGGCAGCTCAGCACCGCGCAGCGCCTGCCGCTGGTCGGACGCGCGATGCCGGGCGCGGCGGCGCAGAACCGAAAGATCGACGCCCGCGTGATGGAGGCTGCAAAGACGCTCGAGATCGATGGGCTGCTGCAGCGCAAGCCCGGGCAGCTTTCGGGCGGGCAGCGCCAGCGGGTGGCGCTCGGTCGGGCACTGGTGCGCGCGCCAGCGGCCTTCTTGCTGGATGAGCCGCTGTCGAACCTCGATGCCAAGCTGCGGGTCCACACACGGACCGAGATCGCCGAGCTGCACCGCCGTCTCGCGGCAACCTTCATCTATGTCACCCATGATCAGGTCGAAGCGATGACCATGTCCGACCGCATCGCCGTGATGATGGGCGGCGAGATTCTGCAATGCGATGCGCCTACGCGCATCTACGAAGACCCAAATGATCTGCGTGTCGCTGAATTCATCGGCTCGCCGCGCATCAACGTGCTGCCCGCCGAGAGCGACAGCATGGGCCGGGTATCGGTGCTGGGCACCGGACTGCCGCTGGCCCTGTCTGGCGGACGCCAGACGTTGCAACTGGCCCTGCGCCCCGAGGCGCTGACCCTGACCGGCATCGATCCGCTGCTGCAGGGCCGTGTCGTCCATGCCGAGAACCTTGGCCACGAGATCTACGTGCAGGTGACACTGGATGGCGCCGAGCAGCGCGTGGTGCTGCGGGCCGATCCCGCGCTGCGGGCACAGCTGCACCTCGGCGCCGAGGTCGGGCTGACCTTCGATCCCGCCCGTGCGCTGATCTTCGACGCCGAAGGCCGCCGCCTGCGCAATGTGGTCTCTGCCCTGCGGGAGGTTCCCGCATGACCACTGCAGAGACCTTCCAGAGCCCGCGCGCCGAGCGCGCCGCTCCCAGCGTCGACCGTCGTCAGGCGGGGGCAGGCTGGCTGATGAGCGCGCCGGCGCTGGCCCTGATGCTGACCATCCTCATCGCCCCTGTGCTGCTGGCGCTGGTGCTCAGCTTCACCGATTATTCGCTGGGCAACCCGGGCTTCAACTGGGTGGGCTTCGAGAATTACGAGCGCATCTTCACCCGCTCGACCTACGCAAAAATGCTCAGCGCCACCTTCACCTATGTGCTGACGGTGGTGCCGCTGTCGGTCGGGCTCGGGCTGGGCGCGGCGCTGCTGATCCAATCGCTGACCCGCGGCGCGGCGGTCTACAAGGCGATCTACTTCCTGCCGGTGATGGCAACGCTGCTGGCGATGACCATCGTCTGGCAGCTGATGCTGCATCCCTCCATCGGGGTGATCAACCGCGGGCTCGAGACGCTCTGCGCCATGCCGGTCACTCGCGGGCTGTTCAGCCTGTCGTTTCTTGGGCTCGCCCCCGAGGCCACATGGTTCGGCCGGGTCTGCACCGAGGGCACGCCGCTCTGGCTCGGGGATCGAGACTACGCCATCTGGGTGGTCTGCTTCATCGGCATCTGGCAGGGCTTCGGCTTCAACATGGTGCTCTATCTGGCAGGGCTTACCGGCGTCTCGCGCGAGCTTTATGCCGCCGCCGAGATGGATGGCGCGCGCTCAAGCTGGGAGCGCTTCCGGCTGGTGACATGGCCCGCGCTGGGGCCGACCACGGTCTTCGTCGTGACCATCACCTGCATCCGCGCCTTTCAGGCTTTCGACACGGTCGAGGCATTGTTCTCGCCCGGCGGCGGCCCCGGCAAGTCTGCCTATGTGATGATGTTCGCCATCTACGAGAAGGGCGTGACCCAGAACCTCGTGGGCATCGGTGCCGCGATCACCGTGCTGTTCCTCGTCTTCGTGATGATCCTGACCGTGATCCAGCGCCGGATCACCGAGCGCAAGGTGCACTACGCATGAGCCGCCTTTCCCCTTCCCAGATGATCCGCCATTTCATCCTGCTCATCGGTGCCGTGGTGGTGCTGGCCCCCTTCGTGGTGATGCTGAGCTACTCGCTGAAATCCCCCGCCGAGATCGAGCGCGGCACCGGCGGGCTGTTCGGCGCGCAAGAGATGATGGTCGATCCCAAATGCGCCCTGCGCAGCGCCCCGCGCCGCGAGGATGTCGAAGCCGCCCGGGTGCGCTTTCCCGGCGCTGACGACGGCACGATCCTCGCGACGCTCACCGACGAGGCCCGGACTGCCTGCGAGGTCCGCCCGGTGGTCTTCAACTACCGCTCGGCGTTTCAGGACGCGCCGCTGCTGCGCTATCTCGCCAACGGCGTGATCGTCACTGCCTCGATCTTTCTGCTGCAGATGCTGATCGCGCTGCCCGCTGCCTATGCGCTGTCGAAACTGAAGTTCTGGGGCCGCGAGGCGGTGTTCGGGCTGGTGCTCTTCTGCCTGCTGATCCCGGTGCATGCCATTGCGCTGCCGCTCTATCTCGGCCTCGCGAAGATTGGCCTCACGAATACCTACGCGGCGCTGGTGGTGCCTTGGATCGTCTCGGCCTTCGGCATCTTTCTGATGCGGCAGTTCTTCATGACCGTGCCCGACGATCTGGTCGATGCCGCGCGGATGGACGGGATGGGCGAGTTCGCCATCGTCTGGCGGGTGATGCTGCCGACCGCGATCCCGGCGCTGCTCGCCTTTGCCATCTTCTCGGTCGTGGCGCATTGGAACGACTATTTCTGGCCGCGCATCGTCGTCACCGGCGACCGCAACCTCTTCACCCCGCCGCTTGGCCTGCGCGAGTTTCAGGCGGGTGCAGACGGCAACCTTTACGGGCCGATGATGGCGACGGCGACGGTGATCGTCATCCCGCTGATCGTCGCCTTCATGCTGGCCCAGCGTCGCTTCATCGAGGGGATCACCCTTTCGGGCATGAAGTGACCACCATGGCCCCCGGCGCGCCAACCCTCACCGGCCCGCCGCGGCTTGAAGACCACCCTGCCGGGCCACCGGCCCGGCAGCCTCTCCCCCCTTCTCAACCTCACCCACCATTCCGGAGCCTTCCCACATGACCAAGCTCACCCTCGGCGCGCTGCTGCTCGCCTCCTCTGCCCTTCCCGCCCTTGCGCAGGACGAGGTCACCATCGATTTCGTCTACCCCTACGCGTCGCTCTTTGACGTGACCTACGAGGCGATCATGCCCGCCTTCAAAGCGGCGCATCCCAACATCACCATCAACATCCGCGCCTCCTACGAGGAGTATGAGGATGCCTCCAACACCGTCCTGCGCGAGGCGGTTTCGGGCAATCTGCCGGATGTGACCATGCAGGGCCTCAACCGCCAGCAGATCCTTGTGGATCGCGGCATCGCGCAATCGCTCGAGCCGTTCATCGCCGAAGAGGCCGACTTCCAGAAGGACGGTTACCATCAGGCGATGCTGTCGCTCTCGACCTTCAACGGCGACGTCTACGGCCTGCCCTTCTCGGTCTCGCTGCCGGTGGGCTATTACAACCTCGACACGCTTGCCGCGGCTGGCGTCGAGGATCTGCCGACCACTTGGGATGAGGTCATCGGCACCTGCAAGGCGCTGATCGACTCGGGCGTCAGCAACCCGATCTATTGGGACTGGGCGATCACCGGCAACTGGTTCTTCCAGGCGCTGATGTGGACCCAGGGCGTCGCCCCGGTCGAGGATGGCCACATCAACATGGACACCCCCGAGGCGCTGCGCACACTGGAAACGGTCAAGGCGATCGTGGACGGCTGCAACATGCGCAACCTGACCGGTGACGAGGCGGTTTCCGCCTTTGCCGCAGGCGAGCTGCCGCTGATGTATACCTCGACCTCGAACGTCGGGCGGATGATGACCATCAAAGCCGACTTCGACTTCGACACTGGCGCGTTCCCGGGCCTCGATGGCACGCCCGACGGCCTGCCCGCAGGCGGCAACGCTGCGGTCATGACCTCGACCTCCGAAGACCCCGCGGTGCGCGAGGCGGCCTGGCAGTGGATCAAGTTCATCACCTCCGGCGAAGGCGCGGCGGAAGTCGCCCGGACCACCGGTTACATGCCGCCGAACCAAGCTGCCAACGACATCATTCTTGCGGATTTCTACGAGCAGAACCCGCAGAAGGCGACCGCTGTCGAACAGCTGCCGCTGCTGCGGGACTGGCAGGCCTACCCCGGCGACAACGGGCTGGCGATCACTCAGGTGATCTATGACGGGCTCGAGCGTATTGTCACCGGCGACGCGCAGGACATGGAAGAGCTGCAGCAGGAGCTGACCGAAGAAATCGAGGACCTTCTGCCGCGCGGCTAAACGCTGCCTGACACGGGGGGTGGCACGCCGCGTGCCGCCCCTTCTCCCTCCCTTCGAACCGCGTGACCCTCATGAAATTCATCCATCTCACCGACACCCATGTCATCGGCGGCAACCGCACGCTCTATGGCGCCAACCCGGCCCGCCGCCTTGCGCTGGCGGTCGACAGCATCAACGCCGAGCACGGCGATGCCGCCTTCACCGTTGTCACCGGCGATCTGACCCATTGGGGCGACGCGGAGGCTTATACCGCGTTCGAAGCGCAGATCCGCCGCCTGTCGATGCCTCTGGTGCTGATGGTCGGCAACCACGACGACACCGCCGCATTCGCCGAGCGTTTCCCCGAGGTCGCGCGCGACCAGAACGGCTTTGTGCAGTCGCGCCGCGAGACGCCGCAGGGCACCTGCCTTTTCCTCGACACCAAGCAGCCCGGCACCCACGCGGGCGGCTATTGTGCCCAGCGCCTCGCCTGGCTGAAGCAACAGCTCGAAGAGACCGAAGGTCCGGTCTTCCTGTTCATGCACCACCCGCCTTTCCGCCATGGCATCAAGTCGATGGATGCGATCATGATGCACGACCACGACGCGTTCTGGCAGGTGATCGAGCCGCACCGCGCGCGGATCCGGCATCTGTTCTTCGGTCACGTCCACCGGGCGATCTTTGGCAATTGGCGCGGCATCTCTTATTCGTGCATGCGCGGGCTGAACCATCAGGTGGCCCTCGATCTCACTTCTGACGCTGCCAGCATTCCCGGCGATCTGGCCGAGCCCGCCTATGGCGTGGTGCTGGCCGATGCGGATTGCGTGACCGTGCACATGCACGAGTTTGCCAGCCGCGCGCCCCGCTTCGCGCTCAATGCGCCGGAAGGAGAGTTCGGCGAAGACTATGCGACCTCCATGGTGCATCCGGATTTCCGCGACCTATGACCTGCAGCGTGACCCAAGACATGGTCCATGGCGCGCCCATCCGGCGTGCCATGGAAGCGCGGGATCTGCTGAACGGCGCCGAGCGCATCCTGTGTGACCTCGACGGCTGCCTGATTTCCGGCAAGCGCGTTCTTCCGGGTGCCGAGGCGTTTGTGCAGCGCTACGCCGCACGCCTCATCCTCGTAAGCAACAATTCCACCGACACCACCCAGACCCTCGCAGAAAGGCTGGATGTGGCGGGGCTAGCGATTTCCGCAGATCGCATCATTCTGGCAGGCGAGACGGCGCTTGAGTTCGCCCGCAAAACCGCACCCTCTGGCCGGATCCTCCTGCTTGCGGGCGCCACGATGCAGCGCCGGGCGCTTGATATGGGACTGATGCCGCAGGCCGCTGCGCCAGAGGTGATTGTGCTCTGCCGGGACGCCACGCGCGGGCAGTTGGAAACCGCCATGCCGCTGCTTTCGGCAGGCATTCCGCTGATCGTCGCCAACCCCGATCTGACCCACCCCGGCGAGCATGGGCCTGTGATCGAAACCGGCGCGCTACTGGCCCTGCTGACCGCCTGCGTCCCGCAGCAGGACATGTATGTCGTGGGCAAACCTTCGGCGCATCTCTTCCAGACGGCGCTTGGCCCAGTCCCGCCCGGGAAAGCGGTCATGATCGGCGACAATCGCGATACCGATATCGCGGGTGCCCGCGCGCTGGGGATAAAGACCATCCATCTGGATGCGAGCGGCGCGCACACGGGCATTGCGGGAATTGCCAGCCTGATATGACAGCGGCGCCTTGAGCCACCATTCACGCGCGGAACTGGGCTTATCCGTTCCGCGTCAATGAAAGATCGCCAAGACATGCCGACGCCGCAAGCGTCCTGCTGACCGGAGATCTGAAGGGCGACGGCACCGGGGCCGCATACCGCCGCTTCGCCACGATCCTGCAGAGGCAGGCTCTGTCGTGGCAGGCGCTCCCCTGCAATCAGGACCGGCGGGTCAGATGCAACAGCAGCATGCCAAGACACATCAGCAGCGCAGCCAGCAGAAGCGCAAGCATGTAGCTGCCGGTGTGCCCGCGCAGCGCGCCGGTGACCAGCGGCCCGCCGACCTGCCCGATCCCATACATCAGCGTCATGCGGGCCATGGCGCGGCCCGGCTCCGCTGCCCGCATACCGGCCTCTGCCAGCGACAATGAGACTATGGCGATGAACGTGCCCCCAAAAAGCGCTGCAGACAGCACCGCCAGTGGCTGTGCTACCGGGAAGGCCAGCAGCAAAAGCGCAACGATCTGTACGGCGTAGCACCCTTTCAACGTCAGGTGAGAGCCGAACCGCCGCGCAAATGCAGAACCCGCGATGGCCCCGGCTGCGCAGGCGAGACCCAGCAGGACCCAGAAGAGATTGCTGCCAAGGATCGAGACATAAAATGTCGCGCCGACAGAGTAGCCCCATCCCGCGGTCAGATAGGCGAGGCCAAAGAGCCAGAACCATAGCGAGGGGCTGCCGGAGCGGTTCGGCACCTCGGGCCGCCCGCCCGAGCCCCCGGCCGCGGCTTGTATTGGTCTGGGCACCAGAAACCAACAGACCGGAGCCAACAGCACGGCCAGCCCGCCAAAGGTCAGCCATTGCGCGTCCCATCTGAGACCCGGCACCAACAGCGCCACAAGCCCGCTCAGCGAGATCCCAAGGCCGAGGCCCGCGAAATGCGGTGCAAGGTCCCGCGGCGCTCCGCGCGCAGTCAGCCAGCCAAGCAGAAATTCACTCGCCAGCAGCATCCCGGCGGCGCCGCTGGCTCCTGCCAAGAACCGCGATACGGCCCAGAGCACATTGTTCTCGGTCAGTGCCATGGAAAAGCAGGTGACGACCGACAGGATGATCCCGGCCTGATACAGCCGCCAGCGGATGGTTGGCGCGCGTATAAGGCTGAGCAACAGCGTCGCCGCAAGATAGCCAGCGTAGATCGCGCCACCAAGCAACCCGCCCGTCGCCGGTGAAAGCTCGGTCTGCTCGAGCATGACCGGCAAAAGCGGCGTCAGCGAGAACCGCGCGATGCCGATCGTCAGCAATTGCGCGGCGATCCCGCCCGCAAAAACCCACACCCGACCCGATCCCGTGCGACTGACCTGCTCCATCCCGCTCGTCCTGCCCAGTCATCTTTCTGCGTCGGCCAACCGACGCCGGGTCGAGCCAATCACAGACATCCTTGGGGCTGGAATTTTCCAGTCCCCGCTCCCGCTCGAGAGATGCATGACAGCCCGAACGGCGTTTGACGAGGCATAAAGCCTCTCCCGGTGCGCGAAGGCCCGCGCCGTCTCTTTTCTTGACAGGTCTCACCAGAATCCGGATGTTACTATATATGATACATCGTTCCATTTTTTGGAACGACGGAGGAGGAGAGATCATTGACCACCCGGCACGAGCCCATCAGCGTTGGGCGCATTATTGCGCCCCGTTCCATCGCCCTCGTGGGCGCCACCGAAGATTACGGGAAATTTGGCGGCCGCATCCTGCACCATCTGATCGAACATGGCTTTGATGGCGTCATCTACCCAATCAATCCCAAGCGCGAGACGGTCGCAGGCCTTACTTGCTACACGTCGCTGGCCGAACTGCCGGATGCACCCGACATCGCCGTTGTCGCGCTTCCTGCCGGGCTGCTCGAAGCCACCATTACCGCTTGTGGCGAGGCGGGTGTCGGCGCCTGCATTGTGATCACCGCGCAACTCGGCGAGTTCAGCGAGGAAGGCGCCGCGCTGGAGGCGCGCATCGTCGAGATCGCACGCAGTTACAACATGCGCATTGTTGGTCCGAACTGCATGGGCATGATCGTGCCCGGCGCAAATGTCGCGCTCTCCTCGACGCCGACGCTGCGCTACGCCCAACCGATGCGGCGCGGCAATGTCGCCTTCGTCAGCCAGTCCGGCGCGCTGATGGGCGCGCTCTTCGTTCAGGCCCATGACCATGGCGTTGGTCTGTCGGGGACGATCTCCATCGGCAATCAGGCGGACCTCGACCTTTGCGATTTCACCGAGGCCTTCCTCGAGCGGGACGACACAAAGGTTGTCTGCCTTTACATCGAGGGGCTGAAATCCCCGGAACGGTTCCGAGAGATCGCCCTCACCGCACGTGCGTCCGGCAAGCGGTTGATCGCTGTAAAGGCGGGACGGACCGAGGCCGGAACCGAGATGGCCAAATCTCATACGTCCAGCCTTGCAGGCTCATACTCGGCCTTCGAAGCGCTCTGCCGCGACTGCGGCGTGCTGCTGGTCGATGACCCGGACAGCATGATCATTTGCGCGGGCGTATTGGCCGCAAACCCCGGCATGGCCGAAGGCGGCGTCGCGACGATCTGCAGCTCGGGTGGCGGGGGGGCAATCATCGCGGACCGTTTCGCGCTCGCCGATATCCCGGTCGCCAGCTACTCTGAGGCCACCCGCCAGCGCCTCGACAGCGACTACCTGCGGTCTCACCAGAACAATCCGCTCGATCTGGGCGGGCACTTCGGGGGATTGGAGTTTCGCGTCTTCGAAAACGCGATCGAAGCGGTGTACGAGGATTCCGGCGTTGGCGCTTTCGCCTATGTCATGACGCCCCAGCCGCTGATGCCGCAAACGCTTGCCAAGCTCGTCGAGATCTATCGCCGCGCAGAGAAGCCGATGGTCTTTGTGCTCAACACCTCGCGCTTTGCCGAAGAGCAACGGCAAGCCCTGCTCGATGCCGGGCTGCCGTTCGTGACCCGCACCGACGACATGATCCGCGCGCTACGGCTGCTGCTCGACGACCGGGAGGCCCATGCACGCATGCGCCCGGAGACGCCAGTGCGGCTGGTCGAACGCGCGCTCCCAATCCCCCTGCCCGAGGGCTTTCTGACGGAACCGGAGGCCAAGGCGCTGATGGCGGGCTACGGCGTCGCGGTTCCGCGGGCCCAACTTACGGCCAGCCGCGAGGAGGCCGCCACAGCCGCACGCACGCTTGGCTATCCGGTCGTGCTCAAGGGCGTCGTGCCCGAAGTGGTCCACAAAAGCGATCTTGGACTGGTCAGGCCCGGGATCGCCGATGAGGCGGCGCTGCTCTTGGCTTGGGACGAGATCGCTGCGGCAATCGCTGCCGCCGCGCCGGGCACAGCCCCGCAGATCGACGTACAACAGATGATCGGCAGCGGGGTCGAACTGATCGCCGGGATCGTGAATGACGGCGATTTCGGACCGCAGGTGGTCATCGGCGCGGGCGGCATCCATGTGGAGCTGCTGCGCGACGTCGCACAGCGCGCGGCCCCCGTCTCCCCCGAGACGGCACAAGAGATGCTCGAAAGCCTGCGCATCTGGCCGCTTCTGAACGGCGCGCGGGGTGCAGAGCCCATGGATGTCTCTGCCGCCTGCGAGACCATCAGTCGTCTGTCGTGGATGGCCACCGATCTGGGACGGCACCTCGTCGATTTCGAGGTGAACCCGCTGCGCATTACCGGCAGCGGGGCGATTGCCCTCGACGGGCGCGGAACATTGCTGCCAGCTCAGCCCTGATTGAGCCCCCCCGGCCATGCCGCCTCGATCCGGGCGGCATGGTCACGCAGCAGCGCGACATAGCGGTGAAGCTCTTCATCGGACATTTGCGCCAGCGGCCCAGATGCGGTCAATGCCGCCACGACGTCGCCCAGACGGCCGCGCACCGGCACTGCAATGCCCTTGGCGTCCTGCTTGACCTCACCTTCGGTCGTGGCAAAGCCCTGCGCCCGCACCTTCTCCATCTCGGCCTCAAGCGCCTCCCGCGTCACAATCGTGCGCGGCGTCAGCGGCGCAAGGTTGGCCGCGACCATCTCGAACACCGCCGCAGAGCTGTAAGCCAGAAGCACCTTGCCCGCAGACACGGCCTGCAGCGGCTCGCGTGCGCCAAGGTGGGCAAAGGTGCGCACGAAGGCGCGACTCTCGATACGGTCTACGACGACGCAATGCGCGCCATCCCGAACGCTGAGCAGCACATTCGCCTCGACCTTGTCGGCCAGTTCCTGAACGATTGGATGCGCGGCGGTCACCAACCCATCCTGCGACACCCGGCTGGCACCGATCTGGAAGGCCTTGAGCGACATCTCATAAAGCGAACTGCCCTCGGCCTGCCGGACGTATCCAAGCTCCTGCAGCGTCTGCAGCATCCGCAGCGCGTTTGAGCGGGTCATCTCCGCCGCCGCAGACACATCCCGAAGCCGCATCGGCTCGCGCGCTTCCGACAGAATTTCCAGAAGGCGAAAGGCTTTTTCCACCGATTTGATCATGCGGCATCTCCGCCTAGGCCGTCTGGCAAAACCACCCCGGCGATATTGCGCGTAACCTCGTCTCGCACCGCAAGAATGCGCTGCTGCTGATCATGCCGCGTGACGTCGTACCGGGTGCTCGGCCCGCTGATCCCGAAGGCCCCGATGATCTGGCCCTGCACGCCAACAACCGGAGCCGCGATCTCGAAGGTGCGCCGCGCCGGATGATCACGAAGCACCACCAAGGCGCCGTGCCGCTCGGCGTTTTCGGGAAGCTCGGCGCCCGTCAGCACAAGCCCGAAAGCGGTGTCCGAGGCGCGCAGGCGATGGTTGTCGGGCATGACCGCAGCGGCCCCGGCGCGCGGCGCCGCGTTGGCGATGAAGACAACATCATCCCCCGACGGCAGGGCGAAATGCGCGCTCTCGCCCAGTTCAGCCGAAAGCGCCTCCACGAAAGGCAGGATCGCTCGGCGAAACGGAAAATTCGCCCGCGCCACGGCGCCAAGCTGCGGCAGCTTCCAAGACGGGTAGTAGCGGCGCAGCGTCGGATCAAACAGAAGATAGCCCGCCGACTGCAGCGATGTCAGCGTGCGATGGACATTGCTTTTCGTCAGCCCGACCTCACGCGACAGCTCGCTGATGCTGACGGGCCCGTCGGCCATCACCACATGCTCGAGCAGCGCCAAGCCTTTGATCAGTGTCTTGTCCATACAACCCCGTTTTTGCACCTGCCCCGCCAGATAACGAGGCTGGCGCGCCGCTGTCAATGTTCCAAATAATAGAACAGTATTTTCTATTGAGGGACAAATTTCTTGCTGCTAGGCTCGGATTCGTTCTGAGGAGGACCGGCGCCGCCTACGCGCTGAATTTTGGGAGGAGACACTATGACTTCGAAACTGTTCGCTGCGGCGGTCGGCATTGCCATGTCTGCACAGGCGGCCTTCGCGGCCGATGGCTGGCCGGACAAGGCAATCACCATGATCGTGCCCTACAACCCCGGCGGCACCACCGACCTTCTGGCCCGCATGGCGGCGGAGGCCATCTCGGCGGAAGTCGGGCAGCCGGTCGTGGTCGAGAACAAACCCGGTGCGGGCGGCGTGGTCGGAGCGACCATCGCGGCGCAGGCAAAGAATGACGGCTACACCATCTTCTTTGGCAACAACGCGACCAATGTCGTCCAGCCGCTGATCAACAAGGCGGTGCAATACGACCCGGTCGAAAGCTTCGATGGCATTGCCACCACCGCCAACGCCGCGACCTTCATCGGCGTGAACGCGGGCCTCGGGGTCGATGACCTCGACGGGTTCGTGGCCTACCTCAAAGAGCACGACAACACCAAGTATGGCACCGCAGGCGTCGGCTCGATGGGCCAGTTCACAGCCGAGTATTTCATGATGGAAACCGGCACCGACGCGACGCATATCCCTTATCAGGGATCGAACAACGCCATGGCGGCGGTGCTGGCGAACGAAGTGCAGTTCATGATCGACCCGGTGGTCCTGACACAGGCCGGCTCGGATAAGGTCAAGATCCTTGCCGCCATGATCCCCGAACGCCATCCCAACCTGCCCGACGTGCCGACGACATCTGAGCTTGGCTATGATCTGACGCTCTCGGGCTGGTTCGGCGTCTTTGCGCCTGAAGGCACGGATCCCGACGCCATCGCCAAGATGAGTGGCGCGCTCGAAGGCATGGTCGCCTCCGAGGCCTATCAGGAGCAGACCCTCAAGATGGGCCTTCTGCCCGAGTATCGCGACGCCGCGGCGACAGATGCCGTCGTGACAGCCGACCTCGAGACCTTCTCGGCGATCCGCGATGCCAGCGGCATCGCAATCGACTGACACACGCTTCCGGCCCCCGCAGGAGAAGACCTGATGTCCCAGCATGTACTTTACGAAGAGATCGACGGCGTCGCCGAGATCACCCTGAACCGTCCCGAGAAACGCAATGCGCTGACCGCCGAGATGTTCGACGATTTGCGCAGCTGCTTTCTGCGGTTCGAGCAGGGCGCGGCACGGGCCGCCATTCTCAAGGCAAGCGACGACAAGGTGTTCTCTGCGGGGGCCGACCTTACCGCGCCGCCCGCAGAGTTCTGGAAGGGCGTCCCCGAATTTGGCCTGCGCTGCGACAAGCCGATCATCGCGGCGATCAGCGGCAAGGCTATCGGCGCCGGGCTGACGCTTGCGCTGATGTGCGACTTCATCGTGATGACCCAGAGCGCCGAGTTGATCTACCCCGAGGCCAAGGTCGGCGTGGCCAAGGGCGCCATCACCGCCGCTGTGCGCCGCGGCCCGCTGCGGGTGGTGATGGAAATGATGCTGCTCGGCGATCCCATCAGCGCGCAGCGCGCCTATGAGACCGGAATGGCCAACCGCATCGTCCCAGAGGGCGAGCATGTCGCCGAGGCCCGTGCCATGGCCAGGCAACTCGCGGCCAATGCGCCGCTGGTGCTGAAGATGCTGAAACGCATGTCGTTGGACGCCGCTGGCGATGTGGCGATCCAGACGTTCTATGACAGCGAGATGCGCATCGCGGAAGTGCTTGGCAGCGAGGATGCCGCAAATGCGCTCGCCGCCTTCAAGGCAAAGCAAAAGCCCGTCTTCGAGGGGCGCTGACGCGGCACCCGCGTCCAAGGACATGCGCTAAGGAAAGGGGAGGTTCCGATGCGACACACCCAACACGGGGGCCGGTCGCGCCGCGCCCTGCAGGCTCTTACGTCCGTAAGCGGATTGGGTGGCCTGATGCTTCTGGCCGCCGCCGCCGTCGTGATTGCCCAAGTCAGAACCCTCAGCCTCGGAAGCGCCGCGGCGATGGGTCCGGGTTATTTTCCGGCAGCGCTGGCGGGGCTGCTGATCTTCTTCGGCGCGGTTCTTCTGGTCGAAGGCTGGCGTCACCCGGAGCAGCGGATCGTGCTCGGCCCGATCATGCCGGTGCTGCTGGTGCTGGGCAGTATTGTCGCCTTCGCGCTCACCCTCAAACTGCTGGGCGGTGCCATTGCGGTCCTGCTTGTGGTGCTTCTCTCGGCGCTTGCTGAGCCGCGACGCAGCCTGCGCGAAATGCTGGTGCTGGGCGCGATCGTCCTCGGGTTGGTCTGGCTGATCTTCGTGGTGGGGCTCGACCTGCAGATCACCATGCTGCCGAAGGGACTGGCATCATGATCGACAACCTGCTTCTGGGCTTTCAAGTCGCGCTGAGTGCCGAGACCCTGCTCTATTGCTTTATCGGCGTCTCGATCGGCATGTTCATCGGCGTGCTGCCCGGTGTCGGCCCGCTGGCCGCGATCTCGATGCTGCTGCCGATGACCTATTACGTCTCGCCGACCAGCGCATTGGTCATGCTGGCGGGCATCTACTACGGCGCGCAATACGGCGGCTCGGTGGCCTCGATCCTGCTGCGCCTGCCGGGCACGGCCTCCTCTGCGGTGATCTGTCTCGACGGTTACGAGATGACCAAGAAGGGCCGCGCCGGGTCGGCGCTGATGCTCTCGGCGCTCGCCTCTTTCATCGGCGGATCGATTGGCATTGTGCTGATGGCTGCCTTCTCTCCGGCGTTGTCGGATCTGGCCCTGCAATTCGGCTCGCAGGAATACTTCATGCTCATGGCGCTTGGTCTCGTCGCCGCCTCGACGCTGTCCGAGGGCTCGGCGATCCGCGGCCTTGCCATGGTTGTGGTCGGCGTGGCGCTGGGGCTGGTCGGGATCGACCTCACCTCGGGCGCCATGCGCTTCACCTATGGCAATTTCGAGCTGATGGACGGCGTCAGCCTCGTGGCCTCGGCCATGGGCCTCTTCGGCCTCGCAGAGATCCTCGCAAACATCGGACAGGGCGAGCGCGCCGCGCCGAGCAGCAAGATCACCCTGCGCTCGATGATGCCGACCCGAAAGGAGCTGCGCGACAGCTTCCCGGCAATCTGGCGCGGCTCGGCCATCGGCTCGTTCTTCGGAGCGCTGCCGGGGACGGGCTCGACCATCGCCTCGTTCTTTTCCTACGCCACCGAGAACCGCATCAGCCGCAACCGGGCCACCATGGGCCAAGGCGCTGTCGAAGGGGTCACCGGCCCCGAGGCCGCCAACAACTCTGCGGCGCAGACCGCCTTCATCCCCACGCTCACGCTCGGCGTGCCCGGCGACGCGGTGATGGCGCTGCTGCTTGGCGCGATGATGGTGCATGGGGTCACGCCCGGCCCGCAAATGCTGAGCCAGTCGCCCGACATGTTCTGGGGGTTGGTGGCCAGCTTCTGGCTCGGAAACCTGATCCTGCTGGTGTTCAACATCCCGATGATCGGGCTCTGGGTCGCCATGCTGCGCATCCCCTACCGCCTGCTATACCCGGCCATCGTCGTGCTGATCGTGATTGGCACCTATTCGATCCGCTACTCGATCTTCGACGTCTATCAACTGCTGGCCTTCGGCGTGCTTGGCTTCGTGCTGCGTGTTCTGCGCTTTCCCACCGCGCCGCTGGTGCTGGGCCTCGTGCTCGGCCCGCTGATGGAAGAGAACTTCCGGCGCTCGATGATGCTTTCGGACGGGCAGTTCTCGACCTTCCTCGCGCGCCCGATCTCTTGCGGACTGCTGATCGTCATCGTGCTGATCCTTGCCGCACAGCTGATCATGGCACTGCGCGCACAGCGCCGCTCCGAAACCGATAAGGAAACCACCACCTCATGACGCTTCCCCAGACTCTTGCCGGGCAGCTTGCCGACCTTCTTGGAGACCGGTTCACCGAAGGGCGCTCCGACCGCGACAATCACGCGGGCACCGAGGCGCATCACGACGCGATGCCGCCCGATGCCGTGGCCTACCCTGTGAGCACCGAGGAGGTCGCCGCGGTCCTTCGCGCCTGCCGCGAAGCACAGGTGCCGGTGATCGCCCATGGCGCGGGCTCTTCGCTCGAGGGCAACGCCTCCGCGCCGCAGGGGGGTCTCTGCCTCGACATGACCCGCATGGACCGGATCGTCGCCGTCCGCCCCGAGGACATGGATTGCACGGTCGAGGCGGGCGTCACCCGCGAGGCGCTCAACGCCCATCTGCGCGACACCGGGCTGTTCTTCCCGGTTGATCCGGGCGCCAATGCCACGCTCGGCGGCATGGCGGCGACCCGCGCGTCGGGCACCAACGCGGTGCACTACGGCACCATGCGCGAGAACGTGCTGAGCCTCACCGTGGTCACCGCCGAAGGAGAGATCATCCGCACCGCCCGCCGCGCCCGCAAGTCGAGCGCCGGCTACGACCTGACACATCTCTATCTCGGGTCGGAAGGCACGCTCGGCATCATCACCGAGATCAGCCTGCGTCTCTATGGCAGGCCCGAAGCGACCATGGCTGCGATCTGCACATTCCCCGATGCCACATCCGCCAGCGAGACCGCGGTGGAGGCGATCCAGATGGGTCTGACACCGGCGCGGATGGAATATCTGGACGCGGGCTGCATCCGCGCGGTGAACGCCTATTCGCAGCGCAACGACACAGAGGCCGACACGCTCTTTGTCGAGTTCATCGGCTCCCCGGAAGGGGTGCGCGAGCAGGTCGCGCTTTTTGAAGAGCTTGCCTCCGCCAACGGCGGCGAGGACTTCCGCTGGGCCAAAGAAGAGGAGGCGCGCAACCGTCTCTGGCGCGCCCGGCACACCGCTTACACCGCGACCGTCGCGCAGCGCCCCGGCGCGCGGGGCTGGGCGACGGATGTCTGCGTGCCGCTTTCGGCGCTGCCCGCCTGTATCGACCATGCCAAGACGCTGCTGGCAGACTGCCCGGTGCCCGCCTCGATCATGGGGCATGTGGGCGATGGCAACTTTCACGTGGTCTTTGCCATGGACCCCGACGCTCCGGACGAACGGGCGCTGCTGGCCAAGCTCAATGCCAAGATGGTCGCCGAGGCGCTGTCGCATGAGGGCACCTGCACCGGCGAGCATGGTGTCGGGATCGGCAAGCAGAAATACATGGCCGATGAGCACGGCCCGGCGCTCGACATCATGCGGCGCGTCAAGGCAGCCCTAGACCCTGACAATCTGATGAACCCCGGAAAGGTTCTTCCCCCTGCACAAGAGGCCCGGACATGACCGCCCCCTTTATCGACCCCCTGATTGACCCGGCAGAGCTTACCGAAAGTCTCGACACTGTCGTCATCCTCGATGCCACCTATTACCACCCTCCCGATCCGGAACGCAGCAGGCGCGATGTGTCCACGCTGCGCATTCCGGGGGCGCAATTGTTCGAGATCGACGAGATCGCGGACACCTCGGCCCCGCTCGCGCATATGATGCCCGATGCCGAACGCTTCGCCGCTGCGATGGCCGAGCTTGGCATCGACGGCACGCGGCCCGTTGTGGTCTACGACCGAAGTGCGGCGCATTTCTCGGCCCCACGGGTCTGGTATACGCTCAGGCTGTTCGGCGTGCCGGATGTGCGCGTGCTGAACGGCGGGCTCGCGCGCTGGAGGGCAGAGGGATATGAGACCGCTTCCGGCGCCCTGCCCGAACGCGAGCCGGTCGCGCGGCAAAGCTGGACCCCCGAGCTTTCGCGCGTGCTGGATGGCAGCGCCATGGCGGACACGGTCGCCCGCGGCGGCGCGATCATCCTTGATGCGCGCCCAGAAGGCCGGTTCTTCGGGCGCGACCCCGAGCCGCGCGCGGGGCTCATCTCGGGCCATATGCCGGGCGCGCGCAGCCTGCCGTTCACCGAACTCACCGACGCCGAGGGGCAGTTCCTCGCGCCCGAGGTGCTGCGAGAGCGGATCGGCGACGGACCAGAGCGCGGCACGATCGTCACCTGCGGCTCGGGCATGACCGCCTGTGCACTCGCGCTCGGGCTGGCCCGCATTGGCCGCGAGGCGACCTTGTACGATGGCTCTTGGGCGGAATGGGGGACCGGGGACCTTGGTCCGATCACGACCTGACAGTCCTCCGAGCTTGCCGCGCACGCCCCAGCGGGCGCGGCTCTCACCCAAGCTGGTGCAATCGCAGGCACACCCGCTGAATTGAATTGTCCACTTTCACTTTTGGTCTTACATATACCAAAAACCATAAATGGACAAAACTTATGCCATCAGAGAATTCCGCAAGCGCCGCCCCGCTGCGCGTCGCCCTGAACCACGGCAACTTCGTGCTGGTCGGGCGCGACGAGGATGGTCAGGCCAAGGGCATCAGCGTCGATCTGGCACGCGCCTATGCGGCGTCCCGTGGCCGCGAGATCGTCTTTGTGGAATACAACCGCGCCGTCGACGTCTCCTCCTCCGCCAGCGATGACGAATGGGACGTCTGCTTCCTCGCGGTTGACCCGGAGCGCGCCAAGACCATCGCCTTTACCGAGCCCTACGTGCGGATTGAGGGCAGCTATCTTGCGGGCCCGGCCTGTGACGCCGCTGACGCGGGTGCCCTTGTCGCCTCGGGTCTGCCCGTGGGGTCGGTGCGCGGGAGCGCCTATTCTCTGACACTTCAGCGCAAGCCCGGTGCCGAGCATCTTCAGCTCTACGAAACGCTGCAGATGGCGCTTGAGGCGATGGACCGGGGCGAGGTCAGCGCCGCGGCCGGTATCCGTCAGGCCATGGCGCATGAAGCCAGCACCCGCCCCGGCAGCCGTGTGCTCAGCCCGCCCTTTATGGAAATCCGTCAGGCTATGGCCATGCCGCAGGGACGGCCCCAGGCCTCGGCTGATCTGCAGGCCTTCCTGACCGACGCGCTGCGCGACGGCACCGTGGGTGAGATTCTCGAACGGCACGGCGTGTCGCGCGACTGCGCGATCATTCCCGGCTGACGAAAGGCTCTGCGCCGGGGCTGGCCGATCAGCGGCTGGCCCGGCGCACCAGCGGACTCGACGCCCCCAGCGACAGCAGCACCCGCAACACGTGGTGTAGCCCGACAAAGGCCACCTCGCGCCCCATGGCGATGGCGATCAGCGACATTTCCGCCAGCCCTCCGGGCGCATAGGCCAGCATCAGCGACAGCCGGTCTGCGCCGATCCAGCCCGACATCAGCAGCGACGCCGCGACCGCCAGCGATATCTGCACGGCCACCACCGAGCAGGCGGCCCCCGCCATGGCGGCGAGGCTGCGCAAGCTGAGGCCGAGAAAGCGCGCGCCGACGTTCATCCCGATCACCAGTTGGATCAGTGTCGAGACCGCGCCGGGAACGACAAAGGCCGTCAGCCCCGACAGGTGCAGCGCCGCGCAGAGCACCAGCGGCACGAGGATCAGCGGCGCGGGCACCCGTGTGTGCCGGTCTGCAAGCACACCCGCGAGGATACAGGCGGCGAACCATCCCCAATCCGCCAGCGTCATCGGCGCATGCTCGGGCGCTCCGGCGCGGTCGATGGTGATGCCGAAGATCAGCGTCGCAAGGATCGGGATTGTCAGGATCGACAGCGCGATCCGCAGCGTGTGCACGACGGCCACGCGGCGCTGATCCGCGCCCGCCTGCTCGCCGAGCAGGATCATCTCGGTGATGCCGCCGGGCATGGAGCAGAGCGTCGCTTCGACCTTTGAGAACCTCGCAACCCGCGACAGAAGCTGGAAATTGATCAGCCCGCCAAGCACGATCACGATGAACATGCACAGTACCGAGGGCCACCATTGCGCCGCCCCGGTGACGATGGAGGGCGTGACCGACGCGCCGAGCAGCGTGCCGACCGAAGCTTTGACCCAAGGCACGAGCGGCCTTGGCTGCTCGGCGGGAAGCCGCAGGAAAGCCGCCGCGATCATCGTCAGCATTGCGCCCAGCAGCCAGCCGAGCGGGACGCCGAGCCGATCAAGGGCGGCGCCCGCGGCTCCGGCGACAAGCACCGTGAGCGAGGTGCGCAGCAGTCCGGAAGGCAAGGTCAATGCCGCGCCCTCCGTTCAGACCACGCGAAAGGGCTCATGCCGAAAGACTATCGCCAGCCCGGCTCAGCTGCTCGGCAAGGATCTTCGGCAGCACGCCCCCGGCGCGTAGGGTTTCGATCTCTTGCTCGGTCTCGACCGCCACACGACCTTCGATCCGGCGGATTAGATCGCCGCGGGTCACCACCACCTCGGTCTTCTGCCGCGGCTGAAGCCCGTCCGCCTCGACGCAGAGCGAGACCTCGTCGGCAAGCTGCAGCCCGCCCTCGCTGGGGATGAACCCGTCGGTGATCTCGATCGGCAGGATGCCCATGCCGATCAGGTTGGTGCGGTGAATGCGCTCGAAGCTGCGGGCGATCACCGCCCGCACCCCAAGCAGCGCCGCGCCCTTGGCGGCCCAGTCGCGGCTCGAGCCCATGCCATAGCGCTCGCCTGCAAAGATCACCACGGGGGTGCCCTCGTCCTCGAAACGCTCGGCGGCCTCATGCAGCTTCAGCACCTCGCCTGTGTCGCTGCGCAGATGCGCTGGCGGCAGGTCGGGGTTGAGATGGTTGATCGCCGAGCGGTTGGTGAAGAGCCCGCGCAGCATCACCTCCCAGTTGCCGCGATAGCTGGCATAGACGTTCAGGTTCTTGGGATCACCGCCACGCTCGATCAGCCAAGTGCCGGCGGCGCTCTCGGGATCGATCCAGCCTGCGGGCGAGATGTGGTCGGTGGTCATGTCGTCGCTGAGCACCAGCAGCGGTCGGGCGGTCATCTGGCCGAGCGACGTGGTGCTGGCGGCGCGGGCGAATTTCGGACGGCGCAGGTTGCGCGACTCCGGATCCCATGGGAAGCGCGCCGTCGCCGGGGCGGGCAGCGCGGCCCAGTCGCGGTTCTCGAGCGCGGTGCGGAAATCGGCGTGCACATCTTCGGCCCGGAAGGCGCGCTCCATCGCGGCCTCGATCTCCTCGGCGCGCGGCCAAAGGTCGGAAAGATAGACCGGCGCGCCCGCTGCGTCATGCCCAAGCGGATCGCGGGTGATGTCGGCGCGCACATGGCCCAGCAGAACAAAGGCCACGACCATCGGCGGCGAAGCAAGAAAGCCGAGGTCGAGCTTGGCGTGCACCCGGCCCGGGAAGTTGCGGTTCCCCGAGAGCACTGCGGTCACCGCCTTGCCCTCGGCGAGCGCGTCCTCGACGGCCTCGGGCAGCGGGCCGGAGTTGCCGATGCAGGTGGTGCAGCCAAAGCCGACGATGCCGAAGCCCACGGCCTCGAGGCCGCTCAGCAGCCCCGCGCGCGCCAGATAGCTGGTGGCCGAGGGCGATCCCGGGGCCAGCGAGGTCTTGACCCAAGGCGCGGGGCTCAGGCCGCGCTCTTGTGCCTTGCACGCCAGCAGACCGGCGGCGATGAGCAGGCGCGGGTCCGAGGTGTTTGTGCAGCTGGTGATCGCCGCGACCCCGATGCCGCCGTCGGGCAGCTCGGCAGGGCGCTCGGTCAGCGCAGGCAGGTCGCGTCCCACGGCCTTTTCCACCGCCTCGCGGGCGGCGCGGGCGGGCAGACTGTCCTGCGGGCGGCGCGGACCGGCGAGCGTCGCCTCGAGCGTGCCCAGATCGAGCGCAATTTGCCGGTCGAAATGCGGCGCGGCCTCGGGGTCGAACCAAAGGCCCATTGCGCGGAAGGCGGGCTCGATGGCCGCGGTCAGCGCCTCGGGGCGGCCGGTGCGCTTGAGGTAGGCGACCGAGTTGGCATCGGCGGGGAAGAAACCGGTGGTGGCGCCATATTCGGGCGCCATATTGGCGATCACCGCGCGGTCATCCGCGGTCAGTGTCGTCACGCCCGGCCCGTAGAATTCCACATAGGCGGCGGTGACGTCGAGCACGCGCAAGCGGTGGGTCAGCTCGAGCGCGAGGTCGGTGGAGGTCACGCCCTCCGGCAGGCGGCCATCGAGCCGCACGCCGATCACCTCGGGCATCGCCAACGAGACGGTCTGGCCGAACATCACGCTTTCCGCCTCGAGCCCGCCGATCCCCCAGCCAAGCACGCCGATGCCGTTGATCATCGGCGTATGGCTGTCGGTGCCAAGCATCATGTCGGGATGGGCGCGGCCATCGGTGCCGATCTCCAGCAGCGTGGCGTATTGTTCGAGGTTGAGCGTGTGCATGATGCCGGTGCCCGGCGGGTTCACATGCACCGTCTCCATCACCTCTGAGGCCCATTTCATAAAGCTGTAGCGCTCGGCATTGCGGGCGATCTCGTTGCGCAGGTTGACCTGCGGCGCGCCGGCGCGGGCAAAGACATCCACCGCCAGCGAGTGATCGACCGACACTTCGACGGGCAACGAGGGCGCCAGCACCGAAGGGTCCGCCCCCGCCTCGGCCAGCGCATCGCGCAGCCCGGCGATATCGGCCAGCGCCGGGGTGCAGGTGGTGTCATGCATCAGCAGCCGGTTGGGCCGGTACATGAGTTCGAACCCTGAGTACTCGCCGCGCAGCTTCTGCTCGAGTGCTTGGCGCAGTTCTTCGGCATCGCCCCCGCAGCGCAGGTGGTTTTCCGCAAGCAGGCGCAGCACATGGGGCAGCCGGTCGAGCAGACCGCCAAGGAGTTCGGGCAGATCGGTCACCACCAGCGATGCGCCGGAGGTCTGGACGGAGCGGGAGGCCACCATATCAGGGTCCTTGAATCTTGGTCCGGCCTTGCGCCGGTCGTTGGAATTGCCCGGCACTCTGGCCGGGAGGCACGGGGCGCTGCCACGCCCCGTGCAAAGGTCGGATCAGTCGCCGACGGCGATCTCGTCGCTCTCTTCGGCAATCGCCTTCTTCACCTTGCGACCAAAGACCATCGGCGCAACGAAGCCGATGATGGCCAGCACCCAGAGGGTGATCGCGAGAGGGCTGCCGACAAGGGTCAGCCAGTCGCCGTCCGACAGGGTCATGGCGCGGCGCAGGTTCACTTCCATCTCGTTGCCGAGCAGGATGCCAAGGATGATCGGCACCAGCGGAATGTCGAGCTTGCGGAACAGCCAGCCGACGACGCCGAAGAGCACCATCAGGATCAGATCGAAGGACGAGCCCGAGATGCCGTAGATGCCGACAAAGCTGACCATCGCCACCAGCGGCATCAGGATGTGCACCGGCACCAGCAACACGCGGCTGAACAGACCCACCAGCGGGATGTTGAGGATCAGCAGCATCACGTTGGCGATGAACAGCGCCGCGATCAGGCCCCAGACCACGTCGGGGTTCTGCGAGAAGAGCAGCGGGCCGGGGGTGATGTTGAGCGAGAGCAGCACCGCGAGCAGCACCGCCGTGGTGCCCGAGCCCGGCACACCCAGCGCCAGCATCGGCACAAGCGCACCACCGGCTGCGGCGTTGTTGCCGACCTCAGGAGCCGCGACGCCGCGCGGGTCCCCCTTGCCGAAGGTCTTGCCGCTGGGATCGACGATCTGCTTTTCGACCGAGTACGACAGGAACGAGCCCAGCGAGGCCCCTGCCCCGGGCAGCACGCCCGACAGGAAGCCGATGATCGTGCTGCGCCCGAAGGTCGGGATACAGCTGCGGATCATGCTCCACGGCGCGACGATCCGGCCGATCTTGCCGATGCTCTCATCCTTGTGGGCATCGCTGCCACGGTGCTCGAGGAAGACAAAGACCTCGGACAGGGCGAAGAGCCCGACGATGGCGATCAGGAAGTCGATGCCGTCAAAGAGGTGCACTTCGCCGAAGGTGAAGCGCTGCACGCCGGTCTGCGTGTCGACGCCGATCATCGCGATCGCAAGGCCGAAGGCGGCGGCGAAAGCGGCCTTGGCCTGGTTGGTCGACGAGATGCCGCCGAGAGTGGCAAATGCGATGGTGAACAGCGCGAAGTATTCCGCCGGTCCGAAGAGCAGCGCGATCTTCACCAGCTGCGGCGCCAGCAGCGCGAGGCCAAAGGTCGCGGCGATGGCGCCGATGAACGACGCGATGCCCGAGAGCGACAGCGCTTCGCCCGCCATGCCCTTGCGGGCCATCGGGTAGCCGTCGAGACAGGTCATCATCGCCGGCTCGTCACCGGGGATGTTGAGCAGGATCGAGCTGATCCGCCCGCCGTACATAGCCCCGTAGTAAACCGAGGTCATCAGGATCAGCGAGGGCAGCGGCCCAAGCCCGATCGAGAAGGCGATGGGGATGAGGATCGCGACGCCGTTGGCCGGACCGAGGCCCGGAAGCGCGCCCATCATCGTGCCGAGGAAGGCGCCAAGCAGCGCAATCCCGAGGTTCGAGAAGGTGAGAGCGGCGTCGAAGCCGACGCCGAGAGACGAAAGAAATTCCATGTGCTGACCTCAGATGCCGAGCGCACCCACGGCCAGCGAGAGGCCGAGCACGAGTTTGAAGACGACCCAGATGCCGATCGAAAGACCAACGCCGGTCAGCACGGCGCCGACGGGCGTGCCGCCAAGGCGCCAGCTCATGTAACCGGCGGCGAGCGCGGTGCAGATCAGGAAGCCCAGCTTGGGCAGCAAGATCGCGTAGAGCAGGCAGACCGCGATGGCGAAGCCGATTTCGGCCAGCCGGTTCAGCGAGGGCCAGACCGGCTCGGGGTCAGGCCGGAAGATGAACCAGATCGAGCAGATCGCGATGATCACGCCGATGATGATGGGGAAGGTGGCGGGGCCGACGACATCGGCCATGAAGCTTTCGGGAATGATCGTGGCAGCCCAGATGTAGAAGGCAGCAAGGGCAAGCCCAATTCCCCCCATGATGCGATCGCTCATGCGGTGTCCTCTCAAGATGAGGGGCGGCCGGAGAACCCTCCCCGGCCTGCCGATGATTTACTGGATGAGACCGATTTCCTTGGAGAGCGCGCGGATCTCGGCGACGTTCTCTTTCACGAATTCCTCGGCGTCGGCGCCGAAGAGGTCGAGCGGCTCGATGCCCTGATCCGCGCGGATCTTCTGGAACTCTTCCGAGGCGACCATCTTCTGGATCATCTGGTTCCAGGACTCGTAGGTTTCATCGGAGATGCCCTTGGGCACGTAGAGACCGCGCCAGTTCGGACCGGTCACGTCGTAACCCTGCTCGATGGCGGTGGGGAACTGGTCGAACTGCTCGAGCCGCTCGGGCGAGAGCACCGCGACGATGCGCATGTCACCGGCCTCGACGAAGCCGCGCACTTCCGAGAAGTCACCCGAGAAGGCGGTGATCGAGCCGCCGAGAACCTGAGTCATGGCCTCGCCGCCACCCGAGAAGGCAACGTATTTGACCTGACGCACGTCCTCGAGCTCGGCGACCTTGGCCAGCTTCAGGATCTTCAGGTGGTCATAGCCGCCGACCGCGGAGCCACCGGCGAAGGACACCGAACGCGGGTCGGCTTTCATCTTCTCGACCAGCTCGGACAGGTCGTCGATCTCGCTGTCCGCGGCCACGGCGATGACGCCATATTCCGCACCGAAGGAGGCGAGCCAGCGCACGTCATCCTCGTCCGCGCCGGGGAAGGCGCCTTGTGCGAGACGGGTGGTGGTGCCGTTCGAAGCGGCGATCAGCAGCTTCTCGTCTTCGTTGCGCTTCGAGACAACATGGGCATAGGCCACGCCGCCACCGCCACCGGTCATGTTGGTGACCTGCATGGTGCCGTCGATCAGATCCTCGTCACGCAGAACCTTTGCCACGGTGCGGCAGATGAAGTCCCAGCCACCGCCCGGCGCGGCCGGTGCGATGCATTCGGTGTTCGAGGGCTTGTCCTGCGCGAAGGCAGGGACGGCGACAACCACAGCCAGAATGGCTGCTCCAAAGGTACGATACACGATTGGCTCCTCCCAAAGATTGTGTGCGACTCTGTTTGGACTTTCGTATCCAAAAATGCAATCCTTTTTCGAGCGCGACCGGATCTTGCCGATTGCCCGGTCGGCGCGCTATCTGCTTTCGGTGGAGGACCCGAGCCCATGCGCACTGCCGATCTTGCTGAAAAAATCTCCGGCCGCCTGTCGATGGACATCGCGGAGGGGCAGTTTTGCGCAGGCGACAAGATGGGCACGCAGGCGCTGGCCGACCGCTATGGCGTCTCGCGCACCCCGGTGCGCGCCGCGCTGTCGCTGCTTGCCGAGCGTGGCGTTCTGGAGCAGATGCCCAACCGGGGGTTCTTCGTCAGAGAAAACATCCCCGAAGGCGCGCTGGTCAGCGCTGGCAAGGACGAGCTGTCGCAGGAATATCAAGCTCTTGCCGAGGATTGGATCCGCGACCGCATTCCCGAAGAGATGACCGAATTTGCGCTGCGGGACCGCTATGGCTGGACCAAGATGCGCACCGCCGAGCACCTCGCTCGCGCGCAGCGCGAAGGCTGGGCCGAGCGCAAGGACGGATACGGCTGGCGCTTTCTGCCGGTGGCCAAGACGCCGGAGGCCTTCAATCAGATCTACCGCCTGCGCATCGCACTGGAGCCTGTCGCGCTGCTCGAGCCGACGTTCAAAATCAATCACGCGCGGCTGGCCGAACTGCGAGAAGTCCAGCAACGGCTGATCGAAACGGATCCGGACGTGATGCCCAATGAGACGATCCTTGGCCACGGCGCATCCTTCCACGAGGCGTTGGTCGAGATGTCGGGCAACCCATTCTTTCTGATCTCGCTCGAACGGGTGAACCGCATGCGCCGACTGATGGAGTATCGCGCAAGGGTCGACCGCGCCCGGCTGCAGAACGAATGCGGCGAACACCTAGAAATTCTCTCGCTGCTTGATGCGGAGAAGGTTCTCGAAGCCTCGGAGCGGCTGCGCCGGCACCTGCAGGACGCGCATGATCGCAAGGCGCCTCAGGCCCGGGCTTGGGCAGAGCGATAAGGCGCGCTTTGCCCGCATGTGGCGCCGCGACAGAAGCTGATCGGAAATGGGCAGCGGCGCATTACGCCTGCGGTATCAAGATGTGCAGCGCAGCCCAGCGATGAGCGTGTGAAGAACGGCGCGCATCCGGTCCTCGATCTCTTCCGCCTCTGTATCGAGATATTCCAGCACCAACCGCGGGTGGTTGAAACCATACATGGCCGATTGCACCAGCCGTGCCGCATGGGCGGGGTCTTTTAGCTCGGGGATCGCTTGCTTCAGCAGCACTGCCATCTGGTCACGCCAGATGGCCTTGTAGCGCTGCACCACATCGCGCAGCCGGTCGGTGGCTTGGCAATAGGCCTCATAGAGTTCGGGATCCGACACCGCCGCCGCACGCTTCAGGCGCAATCGCTGGATCAGCCAAGCCTCAAGCCGCTCTTCAGGGGTGCCGGGACCGGCAACGGCGGCGCGCAACTCTTCATGGGCCATGTCCAGCCAATGGCCGACAACCGCGTCAAGGATCGCGGCCTTGCCCGAAAAATGACTGTAGAGCGCGGCATGGCTGACACCCAGTTCAGCGGCAACGTCGGTGACCCGCAGCTTGCTGTAGCCAACCGCTTTGATGCGCTGGTTGGCGACCTCGACTGCACGGCGTTTCAGCTCTTCAGGGGCAAGTCCCGTTCGCGGCATCGTTCTGAGCCCTTTCGCATTGCTGCGCGCTTGAATGTATTCATCTTACAAGTTACAAATTTTGTAAACTGTAATCCTCCCCATATGTACAGGTGCCTCCCATGGGTTCTCTTCTGAAGGACCGTCGCGCCGTCGCGTTGCTGCTCGCCGCCACGCTGACGGTCATGTCCAATGCCATTATCAGTCCGGGGCTTCCGGGGATCGCCGCCTATTTCGCCGCGACCCCGAATGCCGATCTGCTGACCCGTCTGCTGATCACGGCACCGTCGCTGACGGTCGCGGTGATTGCGCCCTTCGCGGGGCTGCTGGTCGACCGGGTCGGCCGCAAATCGATGCTGATCACCGGCGCCGCGCTTTTCGGCCTCGCAGGCAGCGCCGGGCTCTGGGCCCCGACCCTGCCCGTTCTGCTGGCCACGCGCCTGCTTCTTGGCGTCGCCGTTGCCATGCTGATGACAGCGATGACCGCGCTGGTGGCGCAATATTTCCATGGGCCCGCACGCGGCAGGTTCATGGGCCTGCAAATGACCTTCATCAACTTCGGTGGGCTGATCTTCATCGCGGTGGCCGGGCAGCTCGCCAATCACTCCGCCTTCTATCCCTTTGCGCTTTACCTCGCGGGGCTGATCTACCTGCCGATCCTCTACATCTGCCTTGAAGAGGCAAAGAGCCACTCCCACGAAGACGGCAGCCACCCGACCGCGCAGGGGCAGGATGGTTGGCAACTGGTCCTTACGCTTGGCCTGCTGTTGATGGCGCTGACCTTTGCCACGTTCTACATCCTGCCGACGCAGATCGCCTTTTACCTTGGGATGCTCGGCCACAGCGACCCCAGCACAGCGGCCCTGATGATGGTCTGCGTGACCTTCGCCGCAGGGGCCATCGCCATGGTCTATCCCCTGCTGCGGCGCACGCTGGGACGTGGCGGCGTGCTGGGCGCGGGGTTCCTGATGCTGGCTGCCGGTTTCCTGCTGATGAGCTATGTGCATCTGGTGCCGATGATTGCCCTCGCCTCGCTCTTTGTGGGCATGGGACCGGGGCTGATCGTGCCGACGCTGCTGAATTCCACGCTGGACGCGGTGCCGATGCGGCATCACGGCATGGCATCGGGCGCGCTGACCTTCAGTCTCTTCATCGGCCAATTCATCTCGCCGATCCTGACCCAGCCGCTGATCACGGCGGGCGGGTTCCATCTGGCCTTCATGGTCTTCGCGGCAGCAGCTTTGCTGGGCGCAGTGCTGGCGGTTGTCATCTTCCGCGAGCGCAAGCCGGGCTTTGCCCGCGCCTGAACAGCCTGCCCCCTCACCCAGCCCCGAGACCCTCGGGGCTGGCGGGCGCGGCGGCACAGCGCCCGTTCTTGCCTAGCCGGACCGCAGCATCCACGCGCGCCGCTCCATAAGAGACGGCAGCTCGGCCGCATAGGCGCGAAAGGCGTTCTGGAACTCGGAAACGAACTCTTTCAAAAGCACATTGTCCTCGGCTTTCTGAAGGTAGACCACGGAAAACTCGACGCGGATCACGTCGCGCAGGGGCCGAAACTCTATGCCTTCGTTCCAGTAGATCGCCGCGGTGATCGGATCGACGATCGAAAGCCCGTGACCGGCCCCGACCATCGAGCAGGCTGCCATGGACAAATGCGCCTCTCTGCCGAACCGACGCTCGACGCCCGCCGATTGAAAGAAGCGGTCGATCTCATAGCGGAACTGTGTCGCGCGCGGCAAAGAGATGAAGTCTTCGTCCGCGAAATCCGCCGCCCCCAGCACGTCCTTTTGCAGCAGGTGATGGCCCTCGGGCAGCACCGCCAACGCGTCGATCCCCGCCAGCGGAACGCGTTTCAGGTTCGGATGCGAGAACGGCCAGTCGACCAGCCCCACATCGACCTGCCCACGCTCGACCCATTCGATGATCGCATCCGATGACGTCGCCATAAGCGGCACGTCGGTGTCGGGACGCGCGCCGGTAAAGGCGCCGATGAAATCGGGCAGGATCGAAAGATATAGCGACGGCATCGAGGCGACACGAAGACGTCCGCCGCGCCGGTTGCTCATGTTGCGCACCGCCTGCGCGATCTGGTCGAGCCCGTGATAGTGCCGCTCGACCTCCTCAAAAAGCTTGGCCGCATCGGCGGTGGCCCGCAGCGTCCCGCCGCGCTTTCGCAGGAACAAAGTCAGCCCCGTCGAGTCCTCAAGATCGCGGATCTGACGGCTCACCGCGGGCTGGGTCAGACGCAGCATCTGGGCCGCCGAGTTGACCCCTCCGGTGAGCATAACGGCGCGGAATGCGGCAATTTGCTTCGATGTGGGCAAGACCGGTCCTTTGGATCAAAATGCAGGCACAAGTGATAACATATATTCATAACTTAGGTAATCGAACTCATTTGATCTAGTAAATCCGAAAGATGCAGGCTGTGAGAAAATTATAACCGAACCAGGATCATAGACCGATCCGCTCACAGGGAGCTCATTAATGAGACACTTCGGCAAAACCCTCTCCGCCAGCCTCGCGCTGGTCACAATGGCCGGTGCGGCACTGGCACAGGACGACGTGCTTTACGTCGCCGGCCCCGGCGGTTCGATCGAACAGGCGCTGCGCGACACGGTCTTCCCGGCCTTCACCGAAGAAACCGGACTGCGGGTTGAATATGTCGCCGGCAACTCGACCGACACGCTGGCCAAGCTGCAGGCGCAGGCGGGCAATCAGCAGATCGACGTGGCGATGATCGACGATGGCCCGATGGCGCAGGCCGTCGCGCTTGGGTTCTGCCGCGATCTCGACCTTGGTGACATCAAGGACGACATCTATGACATCGCGCTGTTTCCCGACGGCAAGTCGGTGGCCTACGGGCTGCTTGGCTCGGGCATCGTCTACAACGAAGAGTATTTCGCCGATCAGGGCTGGGAAGCGCCGACCTCGCTCGAGGATCTGACCGACGAGAAATACGCTGGCAAGCTGGTCATCCCGCCGCTCAACAACACCTACGGTGTGCTGACGCTGGTGCAGGTCGCCAAGATGCGTGGCGGCTCCGAGACCGACATCGAGCCGGGTTTTGCCGCCTTCACCGATGAGATCGCGCCGAACGTGCTGGCCTTCGAGCCGTCGCCGGGCAAGATGACCGAGCTTCTGCAAAGCGGTCAGGCCGTGGTGGCGATCTGGGGATCGAGCCGCGCCAAAGCGCTGGCCGACACCGGCTTCCCGGCAGCCTTCGTCTATCCCAAAGAAGGTGGCGCGGTGATCGGCACCGGCATTTGCCCGGTCGCAGGCGGCGCCGAAAAGCCCGAAGCCCTGACCTTCATCGACCGGATCCTCGAGCCGGAAATGCAGGTCGCCATCGCCAAGACATCGGGCCTCGCGCCGGTGAACCGCAAGGCGGAACTGGCGCCGGAATTCCAAGTCGGCATGCCCTACGGCGAAGAGCAGATCAATCAGCTGGTCTCGGTCGACTGGCCGACGATCAACGAGAAACGCGCCGAGTGGAACGCCCGCTGGACGCGCGAAGTCGAGCGCTGAGCCCTGCGCCGATACCCAAGGCTGGCACGCTGTCGTGCCAGCCGGTCAGACCTGACAGCGACCGGAGGCGTTCGCGCCTCCGGACTTAACGTTCCTTTCCAGGCAATTTCATGACTACCTCTCCCTCCCTCGCCGCCTCCGATCTCTCGGGCTACTTCGAAGATCCCTGCGCACGCACAGACCCCGAGCTTCACGCGCTCATTGCCGGTGAATGCGATCGTCAGAGCCACAGCGTCGAGCTTGTCGCCTCCGAGAATTTCGTCTCCCGCGCGGTTCTTGACGCGCAGGGGTCGATCTTTTGCAACAAGACCGTCACCGGCGCACCCGGCGCACGCTTTCACGCTGGCGCCGATTTCGCCGACGCTCTGGAACGGCTGGCCATGGCGCGCGCCTGCGAGGCGTTTGGCTGCAACTTTGCCAATGTGCAGCCACACTCGGGCATTCAGGCCAATCTGGCGGTGTTCCGCGCCCTGCTGCAGCCGGGGGACAAGACCTTGGCCCTTGCCGGAGATGCCGGTGGCCACTTCAGCCATGGTGCGGACTCCAATCTCAGCGGCATGATGATCTCGGCGCATTTCTACGGCACCGACCGGGAGGGGCTGATCGACTATGACGCGCTTGCGGCACAGGCGCTGGAACTGCGGCCAAAGCTGATCGTCACCGGCGGTGCTGCCTATCCCCGCGCCATCGACTTCGCCCGGCTTCGCGGCATTGCAGATTCCGTTGGCGCGCTGCTGATGGCCGATATCGCGCATATCGCCGGTCTGGTCGCCGCAGGCGTGCACCCCGACCCGTTCCCGCATTGCGATGTGGTGACCACCACGACCTATAAGTCGCTGCGCGGCGCGCGTGGCGGCATCATTCTGACCAACGCCCCCGAGATCGCGCGCGCACTGGAGAAAGCCACCTCGCCCGGCGTGCAGGGCAGCCCGCTGCTGCATGCGGTTGCCGGCAAGGCCGCCTGCCTCGGCGAAGTCCTCAAACCCGAGTTTCGCGATTATGGCCGCCGCGTTCTGGAAAACGCCCGCGCGCTGGCCGCGGCGCTGAGCGCCGGGGGCACCGATGTGCTGTGCGGCGGAACCGACACGCCGCTGGTGATCGCCGACTTGCGGCGTCGCGGCCTGCACGGGCAGCCACTGGTTGAAAGCCTTGATCGCGCGAACATCACCTGCAACCGCAGCGAGATCCCGCATGACGCCACGGACCCGGCTCTGACCTCCGGGCTGCGCCTTGGCGTCTCCGCGATGACGACGCGCGGCCTCGGCACCGCCGAGATGGAGAAGATCGCCGGGTGGATCGGCCAGTTGCTCGATCTGCATCAGACAGGCGCCGACACCCGTGCCGCAGAGGCCGCCATCAACGCGGACTCGCGCGCGCTGATGGCCAAGTTTCCGCTCTACGCAGCGATGACCATCACCACCAAAACCAAGGGGGCCGCATGAGCTATCTCGCACTCGACGACCTTGCGAAATCCTTCGGTGATTTCAACGCCGTTCGCGGCACCAACCTCGAGATCCGCGAAGGCGAGTTTCTCTCGCTCCTCGGCCCGTCCGACTGCGGCAAGACCACCACGCTGCAGATGATCGCAGGGTTTCTTGCCCCCAGCCGCGGGCGGGTGATGCTGCAGGGGCGCGACCTGACCCGCATGGAGCCGCATCGCCGCGGGCTGGGCATGGTGTTCCAGTCCTACGCGCTGTTCCCGCATATGACGGTGGCGGAAAACGTCGCCTTCGGCCTCGAGATGCGCCGCGTGCCCGCCGCCGAGCGCAGCCGCCGTGTCGCCGAAGTGCTTGAAATGGTTGGGCTGGGCGCCTTCGGCAACCGCTACCCGCGGCAGATGTCGGGCGGCCAGCAGCAGCGCGTGGCGCTGGCCCGCGCCATCGTCATCCGCCCGCCCGTCCTTTTGCTCGACGAGCCGCTGTCGAACCTCGATGCCAAGCTGCGAGAGCAGATGCAGGGCGAGCTTCTGACCATTCAGCGCGAGTTGGGAACGACGACCGTGTTGGTCACCCATGACCAGCAAGAGGCCATGGCGCTTTCGGACCGCATGGTGGTGATGAACCATGGGGTCGTTGAACAGGTCGGCGCGCCCGAGGATCTTTACGGCAACCCTGCCAGCGATTTCGTGGCGCAGTTCCTTGGCCGTATCAACCTGCTGCCGGGACAGCTGAGCACTGGCGCCGAGGGCCCTGTGCTGACCATCGGTGATGCCCGCTGGACGCTGCCGCCGCAGCAGGTCGCGGTGCAGAGCGCCGGCCCGGTCGCCGCGCGCATCCGCCCCGAGAACCTGCGGCTTGGCGCCGAGGGCATTCCCGGCGTCATCGCGCGGCGCACCTTTCAGGGCGCCTATTGGGTCTGCGAGATCACGCTGCCCCAAACAGGCAAGACCGGCAGCGGACACAGCCAGACGATCAGCGTGATCCATCCCAATGGCGGCGGCCCCTGCCCGAAACAGGGCGAAAGCGTTCGGCTCGCAGCAAATGCCTCTGACCTCTACGTCGTGGAGGCGACCGCATGAGTTCGGACCCGCATGCTGCCCCGATCTCGCAAAGCTGGACGGGACGCCTGCGCAGCCGCCTGACCGGACGTGGGCGCGCAGCCGGGCGCGCCTCCGAGGGTGCGGTGCCATGGGGCTGGGTCGGCCCGTCGCTGGCGCTCTTCGCCGCGGCGCTGGTGATCCCGCTGATCATGACGCTGCTGCTCACCTTCTACAATTGGGCGCCGATGGAGGGCATCACCCCGGGCTTCCACCTCGCCAACTGGCGCGAGGTGCTGTCTGACGAATACTTCATCGAGGTGTTTCTGCGCACCCTGCGCTTTGCCGCGCTGTCGAGTCTGATCTGTCTGGTCTTCGGCCTGCCCGAGGCGATCATCATCAGCCGCATGAGCCGGCGCTGGCGGCGCCTGTGCCTGCTGGTCATCCTCGGGCCGTTGCTGGTTTCGGTGGTGGTCCGCACGCTGGGCTGGACGCTGCTTTTCGGCGGCACCAACGGCATCATCAACCAACTGCTGATCTGGCTCGGGCTGATCAAATACCCGCTGCCGTTCATGTTCACCGAGACCGGCACGGTGATCGCGCTGGCGCATGTGATGATGCCCTTCATGGTGCTGGCGATTTCGGCGTCGCTGCAACGCATCCAGCCGCAGGTCGAGGATGCCGCCGCCTCGCTCGGAGCGCCGCCACGGGTGGTGATGCGCAGGATCGTGCTGCCGCAGATCATGCCCGGGCTGCTGTCGGGGACGACCATCGTCTTCGCGATGGCGGCAAGCTCTTTCGCAACCCCGTCGATCATTGGCGGTCGCCGGCTCAAGGTCGCCTCGACCCTCATCCATGACGAGTTCACCAACACGCTCAACTGGCCGCTCGGCGCGGTGGTGGCGGTTCTGCTGCTGATCTCGCTCGTCACGATCATCGTCGCCTCCAACCGTCTGGTCGAGCGGCGCTATGCGGAGACTTTCAAATGAGACGCCACAACGGAGTTCTCGCGATCCTGTTCCACATCCTGTTCGTGGCCTTCATGCTTGGTCCGATCCTCGTGGTCTGCGCCGTCGCCTTCACCCCCAACGGCTATTTGTCCTTCCCGACGAGCGGCCTGTCGCTGCGCTGGTTCAAGCAGATCGCCGAATACCCCGAGTTCTTTCGGGCGGCGAAGACCTCATTGCTGCTCGGGACGCTCTCCTCGACGCTGGCCCTGGCCCTGGCGACCCCGGCGGCGCTTGGCATCGCGCGCCACCGCTTCCCCGGCAGAGGCACGTTCAGCGCGCTGTTCATGTCGCCGCTGATGATCCCTCAGGTGGTGCTTGGCGTCGCGCTGCTGCGCTTCTTCAACCAAGTTGGGCTGGCGGGCACTTTCGGCGGGCTGGTGCTGGCGCATATCATCATCATCTTCCCCTTCACCCTGCGCCTGACGCTGGCCTCTGCCATTGGCATGGACCCGCGGCTGGAACAGGCGGCAACCTCGCTGGGCGCGCCGCGGCACGTTGTGTTCCGCCGCGTGGTGCTGCCGATGGTGCTGCCGGGAATGGTGTCGGGATGGATCCTCGCCTTCATCCAATCCTTCGATGAGGTGACGATGACCGTGTTCATCGCGACGCCGGGAACCGAGACGCTGCCGGTGCGCATGTTCGCCTATATCACCGACAACATCGATCCGCTGGTCACTTCCGTCTCGGCCTGCGTGATCGCGGTGACCGCCGTGCTGATGGTGATCGCGGACCGGTTGTTCGGGCTCGACGCGATCTTGCTCGGCGACCCTGACGCCCGCCGCAAATGACCCCCCAAAAGGCCACAGCGCGCGCTTCGGCGCGGGCTGGGACAGAACGAAGCCCCAAAATTCACGAGGAAAAGATGACCTCTCCACGCAAGATGAAACTCGGCCTTTCGCTCCGCTACATGGGCTATCACATGGCAGCATGGCGCCTGCCCGAAACGCCCGCCGACGGCGCGACGCATTTCGAGTATTTCCTCGAAAGCGCGCGCAAGGCCGAAGCCGCCTGTTTCGACACGATCTTCTTTGCCGATGGTCTGGCAGTACGCGGCACCGACAAACCCGCCGGGGCGCTGTGCCGCGACATGAAAAACGTCGAGCTTGAGCCGCTGACGCTGCTCTCTGCCATCGCCGCCTGCACAAAGCATATCGGCCTCGTGGCGACCGCCTCGACCTCTTACAACGAGCCCTACCATATCGCTCGCAAATACGCCTCGCTCGACCACATTTCGGGTGGCCGCGCGGGCTGGAACGTCGTCACCTCTTGGTCGCAGCAAGAGGCGCATAACTTCAACCGCGACGAGCACCTGAGCTACGACGAGCGCTACGAGCGCGCCGAGGAGTTCGTCAATGTCGTCTCTGGCCTCTGGGACAGCTGGGATGAGGATGCCTTCATCCGCGACAAGGACAGCGGCATTTTCTACGACGAGGCAGGCCGCCATGTGCTCGACCATCAGGGCCGGTTCTTCAAGGTGCGCGGGCCGCTGACGTCCGAGCGCACGCCGCAGGGCCGACCGCTGATTTTCCAAGCGGGCGCCTCCGAGTCTGGCCGGCGTCTCGGCGCTCGGGTCGCGGATGTGGTCTATGCCAACAGCCTGACCTTCGAGGACGCCAAGGCCTATTACGACGACATGAAAAAGCGCGTCGCCGCTTTCGGGCGCAAGCCGTCCGATCTGGCGGTCATGCCGGGCATCACGCTCTATATCGGGCGCACGCAGGAAGAGGCACAGGCCAAGTTCGACGCGCTGCAGGAGCTGATCGATCCGGTGATCGGCCTCGGCGTGCTCTACCCGTTCTTTGGCGATCTGTCGCAGCACGACCCGGACGGCCCGGTCCCGGCCCCTTCGGCCAATGCCACGGTGCGCTCGATGGCCGACAACCTCTACAACCTTGCTCAGAGCCAAGGCCTCAGCATCCGCCAGCTCTATCAGCATGCCGCCTCGGCCAATTCCCAGCGCTTCCTGATCGGCACCCCCGAAAGCATTGCGGATGACCTGCAGCACTGGGTGGAAAACGGCGCCGCCGACGGTTTCAACATCTGCCCCGCCGCGATGCCGAGCGGTCTCGATGATTTCGTCGAATTGCTGCTGCCCGAACTGCGCCGACGCGACCTCGTCCGCACCGAGTACGAGCAGGCAACGCTGCGCGGCAACTTTGGGCTTTCGGCGCCCGAGACCGGGGACATCCGCGCCCGCGACTATCTGGCAAGCGCACCTGAGCCCGAGAAAGTGCTGGGCTGAATACTGCCCGCCGCGCGCTGCGTGGCGAGGGTGCTGCGCGCACCCACACTTTGAACCAAAAAGGGCGCGCCTGTTTCGGCGCGCCCTATCACTTTCAAGAGGAGCTTAGGCCGTCGCCGAAGCCCTCTTGCGCGCCGAAGCTGCGTTGGTCGTCTTTTTGACGGTCGTCTCGGCGGACTCGGCTGCGCTTGCAGACACTGCGCCCATCTGCGCGCCCGCGCCTTGCGCGACTTCGAACAGCGCCGTTGTCGCGCTCTGGGTGAGCTCCATCTGCGCCTGCATGAAACCGGCAAAAGCCTGAGCGTAGGCCGAAGGCTCGCGCGCGGAAGTCAGATCGCGCATATTGTCCAGCGTTGTCTTGGTCGCCGCGGTCATCACTTCGGTCGACTTCTCGGCTGCCTCAAGCGCAACATCGCCGAGCTTTGTGTTGTACTCGGCAACCGATGCCATTCCGCCCTTGGCAAGGTCCGGGTTGCACAGGTTCGGGATCGAGCCGAACATCTTGGCGAAATCGTTCTGAGCAGTCATGAGGGTCTCCTCTGGGGTTTTGCGTTGTCGACATTTACATGGTGGACTTCTACATGAATGCTGCAGTGCAGCATTTCAACCACCAAGCGGAAAATATGCCTGGAAAAGCGGCGCGCGCGCCTCTGCTCTGACGCAACCGGCACCCGCGCGCAAGACGGACCAAACCCCTTGTATCGGCACGTAAAACACCCACATCCCTACGGCCCAGCCCGAGGATTCCCATGCCGCGAAATCGCTACTATTCTGGCCCCGTCAGCGCTCACTTCGACGGCAAACGGTTCCGATCCCCGGGCCATTCGACCGACCGCTCCTTCGCGGATTTGCTGAAGTGGCACCGCAGCGGCCAGCGCGCCAAATGGCCCACTCATGTGCCTGTGACCCCTGCCCTCCCCGTTGATCGTAGCGAGGCGCCAAGGATCACGATGATCGGCCATGCCTCTATGCTCATCCAGATCGCCGGGCTGAATATCCTGACCGACCCAGTTTGGTCCGATCGCGCGAGCCCCTTCGGCTTCATCGGCCCCAAGCGGGTCACGGCACCCGGGATCGACTTCGCGCAGCTGCCTCCGATCGATGTCGTGCTGGTCAGCCACAATCACTACGATCATCTGGACCTCGCCACGCTGAAGCGCCTGCAGGCGCAGCATAGCCCGCTGATGGTCATGCCCCTCGGCACCGAGGTCACCGTCTGGCGTGCCGTGCGCAGCGCCACCCTCCTGAGCGGTGACTGGCACGATCGCTTCGACATTGGCAGCGGGGTGAGCGTGTCCCTCACCCCAGCCAATCACTGGTCCGCCCGCGGCCTAGGTGATCGGCGCATGGCCCTCTGGAGCGGATTCTGGATCGAAAGCCACCAAGGCAGCATTTGGTTCGCCGGAGACACCGGCTATGGCGACGGCGCGATCTTTCACAGTCTCCGCAGTCGCTACGGCGCACCCGATATCGCCCTCATCCCGATCGGCGCCTATGAGCCGCGATGGTTCATGGCGCCGCAACACGTCGCCCCCGAGGACTCCGTGCGCATCTTCAAGGATGTGGGTGCGGGAGCGGCGCTCGGCATCCACTGGGGAACGTTCCAGTTGACCGACGAACCTCGGGACGAACCTGCAGAGCTTCTCGCAACAAGTCTGGACGCGGCGGGCATCCCGCGGGAAAAATTCCGCGCCTTCGCGCCGGGCGAGGTCTTCGGTTAGGGTCTGACCCCAGAGCCTGCAAGTCATTGCGGCGGCGAGAGTGATGGCTGACAGGAAGACCCTCGGGCATCGGTCGTAGCGAGTGGCAACGCGCCGCCAAGTCTTGAGCGTTGCGAACGTGATCCCTGAACCGCGCGGGTTTTGCCGGAGGCTCCAACTCCTCAGGAGGATGGAGCACCGTAAGCGTTGCATCTGACCCCGTGATTGCCGGCTAAACCAATCTGCCTCTCATCAGCTAGTCTGCAGCCGAACTATAAGTCGGAGGCGACAATGGCGGAACATGAAGTCTGGGGTTTCAAGATCCGGACCTCCCCGTCGGGAAGAAGAACTTGGCCGACAGAGCTCAAACGCGAGGCGACCAGGCGTCTGCGGGAAGGCAGACTGTCGCCCGGAGAAATCGCTGCCGAGTTGGATGCCCATGAGTCTCTGGTGAGGAAGTGGTGGGGCGCCGACAGGAGCGAGCGCGGACAGCAAAGTTCAGTGGAAGGGCCTGCCTTCGCGCAGGTGTCAGTGGAAGCCCCAATCGCTCCGGCGGCGCCCTCACAGACTGATGTGATCCCCGAAAACGTCCCCGTTCCAGTTTAGAGTTTTCCGGACGGAATCCTTGGCTGGGAGAGGAGCGGAAACGCATGAAGGCATCGAAGTTCACGGACGCGCAGAAGGCGTTCATCATCAAGCAGGCGGAGGATGGCACGCCTGTCGTGGAGGTCTGCCGCAAGGCGGGGATCAGCACGGCGACCTTCTTCAATTGGAAGAAGAAGTACGCGGGATTGATGCCGTCCGAGATGAAGCGGCTGCGGGAACTCGAGCAGGAGAACGCGCGGCTGAAGAAGATCGTCGCCGATCTCGCGCTGGACAAGGAGATGTTGCAGGACGTCATCAAGCGAAAGCTTTGAGGCCTGCCCGGAAGAGGACGCTGGTCGACGAGATGCGGGCGGATTGACAGGTGTTGATCCGCCGCGCCTGCGAGGTGATCCGGTTCGATCCAAGGACCTATCGCTACAAGTCTCGCCGACCTGGACAGGCCGCTTTGGAGCAGCGGATCCGAGAGATTTGCCAGACCCGTGTCCGCTTCGGTTATAGGCGGGTGCATGTGCTGTTGCGCCGCGAGGGTTGGGAGATCAACGCGAAGAAGGCCTATCGCATTTACAAGGAGTTGGGCATGCAATTGCGGAACAAGACGCCGAAGCGGCGGGTAAAGGCCATGCTCCGCGACGACCGGAAGGAGGCCGTCGGGCCCAACGATATCTGGGCGATGCCTTGCCCGATAGGCGATTGCGCGAGCGCAATCTGCCGGAAGACATTGTCACGAAACTGCGCCAAGTCGAGGTGCTGCATGGCCAGTGCCTGTCGATGGCGGATGCGGTGCGACAGATCGGGATATCGCAACATACGTTCTACCGGCGGCGGAAGCAGTATGGAGGGATGAACCGGGCTCAGTTGTCGCGGCTGAAGGAGTTCGAGAAGGAAAACCTGAGGCTGCGGCGGGCGGTGTCCGACCTGACGCTCGAGAAGCTGATCCTGACCGAGGCTGCTCAGGGAAACTTCTGAGCCCTTCGCGCCGCCGCGCGTGCGTGGAGCATGTGTGCGAGACACTCGGCATCTCCGAACGCCGGGCCTGCCGGGTGCTTGGCCAGCACCGCTCCACGCAGCGCAAGCCGCCACAGGGCTGGGAAGACGAGGCGCGGCTGACCGCCGACGTCATCGAACTGGCCCGGGAATATGGCCGCTACGGCTACCGCCGGGTCGCCGTGCTGCTGCGGCGTGCCGGCTGGCAGGTGAACCACAAGCGGGTGGCGCGCATTTGGCGGCGCGAAGGGCTCAAGGTCCCGCAGAAGCAGAAGAAACGCGGGCGGCTCTGGCTGACCCCTCTCGTGACATCACTTCGTGATGCACTGCCGGGCAGTGGACGGCTCTTGCGTGCGGCTGAAGCCCGAGCACCCCAACCACGTCTGGTCCTACGACTTCGTGCAGGACCGGACCAGTGACGGCCGGCCCTACCGGACGCTCAACATCCTCGATGACTATACGCGGGAGGCGTTAATGATCCGTGTCGACAGGCGACTGAACTCCACCGATGTCCTGGACGCCCTGACGGACCTTTTCATCCAGCGCGGCCCGCCGCGGTTCATCCGGTCCGACAACGGCCCGGAGTTCATCTCGCAGAAGGTCCGCGACTGGATCGAGCTGGTGGGGGCGAAGACCGCCTACATCGAGCCAGGGTCACCTTGGGAGAACGGCTATTGCGAGAGCTTCAACAGCAGGTTCAGGGACGAACTCCTGAATGGCGAGGTCTTCTACTCGTTGAGAGAGGCGCAAATCCTCATAGAAAGATGGCGAAAACACTACAACACCGCTCGGCCGCACAGCGCTCTTGGATATCGGACACCGGCACCGGAGACCTTCATCCCCACAGATCGAAGGCCGACCATGCATTAGCATTTTACCCGGACCACTCGATGGGGTCAGCTCAAGGTCTTGGCAGGGCTGCGCTCGGCCGCCTGATCAGACACGCGGGCAGGAACACCCGCGTCAGGGCGCGCTGACGATCCTTCTGCTGCTACAGATGTCGGCGCGCCTGCTTCACTTTCTGCCTCATATTGGCGGAACGAATCCCAGAAACGTGTAGCAAATTGTGTATCAATGCACCGGCTGAACTTGGGGCGAACAGTCTATAGGCTCAGGATGCATTGATTTCGCGGGAACAGCATGATTCACGGCTTTGAAA
>NZ_JAAGOU010000031.1:0-54024 GCF_010500775.1 Salipiger sp. PrR002 | reverse complement strand
CCCGGATTGGTCCCGGTGTCGCCGCCAGAGCCATCGCCCGGATTGGTCCCGGTATCGCCGCCAGAGCCATCACCCGGATTGGTTCCGGTGTCGCCCGAGAAGCCATAGTCGCTGAAGATCTTGATCTCGCCCGAGGGCAGCTGGAAATCGGTGATTTCGAACTGCTGAAGATATTCATCGGTGTAGCCCACCAGCGAGATATCGATGCGATAGGCGAAATGCTCGCCCGTGATCCGGTCGGTGATCCAGATCGCGATGGGCATCACCCAGCCGCCGTTGCCGTCGCGCATGGCGCCGTGGATCGGGATAAGGTCTTCGGGTTCGGGCTTGCCGAAGTTGGGATCGTCGGTGGTGATGCCGTCACGAAGCGAGAACTTCTTGCCCTCCCAATCGTTCGAGCCAAGCCGCAGCGTCCCGGCGTTGTCGGTGATCGTCCCCGAGATCAGCAGCTCCCGGTCTTTCGGCCCCATGGTCAGATCCGCATCGGCATCGAGCACGAGGATCGGGCGCGCCAGCGTCTCCATGCTGGCACCAGACTGCGACTGCAGCCGTTCGTCGCCATAGTAGTCCGACTCGATGATGGCGCCGTTGTTTATGAAGGTGTTGCCGATATAGACGCCTTCGTGGTTGCTGCCCTGATCGTAAACCACCGATCTGAAACCATCGAAATGGCTGTCGACGATCGAGGTGCCCTCTTGCTTCAGACCAAGCACGATGGCACGTCCCGCACCGTCGTCATCCCCGATGAACAGACCGTCACGGATCACGTATTCGCCGGTGTAGTTGAAGGCGAGCAGGACCGTATCGACTTCCCATGCGGTCAACCCAACGAAATCACTCCGAAGGTCGGTGGTCATGGAGGCAAGCTGCCTGTGGCCGGTGTCGATCACCTCGCTGATGGCGACGGCCACGTTGTTGTGGAAGCCGACAATCGCAGGTTCTTCATTGTTGAGGACCGGCATCAGCGGCGCGGGATCGAATTGCAGCGCGTCGCGATCGGGGTTGTCGACGCTGGCTTCCGCTGCGCGGAACATCCAGCCAGTGTTGGCGTTGGCCGCGATATTGTCCTGCTGGACGATCTGACGGGCCTGATTTTCATAGGCCACGCCGCTGTGGCCGAAGTCTGCCGCAAGCTCGTCGCGGTCGATCGAGAAATCCGTGCCATCGCCGGGGATGCCGGTGACGAAGTTCCCAATCCATTGGCCGGTTTCGTCGCCGTCTTCCGACACGATGCCGGCGCCGACGATGTCGTGGACGAAGTTGTAATCCACCGCAGCATTGCTCGAGTGCTGTACGATGCCCCAGCCCGGCGAGCCATGCACCGAGTTGCCATAGAGCACAGCCATGTCGCTGCCAGCTTCGGTGCCGGTCTCGTGCAGGTGCAGAGGGTAGCGGGCCGACACGTTGTCACCCACATCAAGCGGACGGGACTTGTCGGTCCGGCCCAGTTCCGAGAACTCCGCAAACTGAATGGAGGCATCGGGGGTGTGCATCATCATCACGTGGCCGCGGACCCCTTCGGGGTTCTCCGAGGAAATGACGATGTTGCGGGTTTCGTTGCCGACGTAGATGTCCAGTTCGGCGTAGCCGGGCGGGGTGGTATGGTCGTATTGAAGGGCGCTGTCGAGGGTCAGCTTGACCCCGGTCGCCGTCTGTTCGATCGCAACGATCTTGCGGCTCTCGTCCTCGAACTGGCCAAGCTGGGTGCCCATGACGACGATGGTATCGCCGACCTGCCAGCCTTCGGTGCCGCCATCAAGGACCAGCGACGTGCTGCCAGCGGTCGCGTTGCCTTCCAGCGTTCCGTAGGGCGATTTCTCTGCGCCCTGCATCCGGACGCTGCCCTGCGCAATCAGACCGTGGCTGAGGTAGGTGGGGTCGATACTCGTGTCGATCGGGCCGTCGGCGATGACAATGTTCGCTGTCACACCGGCTTCGACCGGCTTCTCGGCGGTGCCGACGGTCAGCCGCGAGGCGGTGCCGGTGACCATGGTTTCGACAAGCAGGTTGGTGTCCTGATCGGTCGCGAAGTCGAGGGCGCCATCCACACGCACCCATTCAATTCTTGCGTTGGAAGTGGAGTCGTATTCGACGTCAACACCTTCGGGAATATACACTTTTGCGTCAGCTCCCGGGACTTTTCCATTTTCCCAGGTTGACGGATCGCTCCATTTTCCCGATGTTGACGCTACGTGAGTTGCTTCGGTTGGATTCGCAAAGGCCAGCGTCGCATCTTCATGCGAAGTCATATCGTCCATTGAGTACAGCTCTCCATTTTGCACACGCCCTTTTTCCACTTCAGCGTGTGTTTATACGAATTAGGTGATTTCGGTTTGCGGCAGATCGATGGCCAAACGTTGTTTGCAACGCGGTTTGCTTCCGGCTTTTTTTAGTACCCCTGTCCGGGAAGCTGACGTACTCAACACACGCTCTAACCGCCCGCGCGAAGTGAAGTTCAGCGCGAACAAAGGGATATGTCTCATACCTACGCGAAAACGTCGGGCCTGGCATAGTTGGCCGCCGGCGGCTTACATGGTTCTGGCCGCCTGTACTGAAGAATTTATGTCTGTCCCTGCTCTACTCCGCCCCTCTATTTGAGTTGTCGTTTTGAGCCGTCTGGACCAATACGGGCGCGTTCTCCAGTCTAGGTCACGCCCCTTTTCCTTGGGTAAACTTGTAAACGGCAAGAATCCGACATCATCCAAAGCGAATACCGGCGAGTTATTGCTCGTTTTCTTAGGGCGAAATAATTCACAAATACGCCCAATTAACTAAGCTATTTTTTATATTTCATAACCTTATGAACGCCATTATCCGGTCATAGTTGAGAGAGGTTTACTGAATTTACAGCGAGCAACAGATGCCTAAGCTTTAATCTCCAAAAGCACTGCATCATTGCTGAATCGCCCCGGCAGCTCTGCGGTCAGGATTGACATTTCCCGCCGAAGGCCCTCGTCGCGAAGAATCCTGCAGATTACGTAGGGATAGTCTGCCTCTGTCTTGGCTTCCAGAACCATCCCATCCAACGCGGTCCCAAATGGATTCAGTACATTTGGCGTAACGACAACCGGCATGCCGAGCGCCAGATAATCGGCGACCTTGATGGGTATGCCACTGCCCAGAAGCATCGGAGCCAGCCCGATCGCTTGCGGGCCACCCAGCACCCCCAAATCATCGACCCGTCCCATCAGGCGCAGCCCTTCGGCTTTGGCAGCGGCAGAGTCAACCCGGGCGCAGATACTGCCCGCAATCCAAAGCTCTGCGCCGGGCACCCGAGCGCGAACCTCCGGCCAGACGCGGCGGCGAAGATAGTCCAATGCGGCGACATTACCGGCGTGCTGAGAGCCGAGAAAAACCCCATGCGGCGCGGCGGCCGGGTCGCCATCTGCGCGGGCGGAAATGACCTCTGGCCGCATCCAGACATGCGCCGCCTGCGGCAGAAGCGGGCGGAGCTGCTCCAACTCGGTACAGCTTGCATGGATCAGCACGTCGGCACCAGAGCAGCGCGCGGCTTCTTCCTCCAGCGTCATCTCCGCATGATCGGGCTCGAGGCCAGCGTCACGGAAGGACTTCGCCCGCAGCGAAAACAGATCATGAAGAAACACGATCCGTTTTTCTGCATCGATTCGGTCCAGAAGCGGGCCCAGACTGCTGTATTCGACCGTCAGCACGTCAATCGGTTCGGCAGATGCCCGGCGCGCCACATCCCGGGCCTCCCGCTCCGACAGTTCCACGCCCAATGCGCTTGGATAGGGGCGTTCGGTTCGTCCGCGGAGCCTCCGCAGTGCTTCGGCACCGATCCGCCGCAAGAGACGCAACCACACTTCGGGCGACAGCGAGATCCAGAGCCCACCCACCCGGATCGTCTGCGCCCAGTCCACCCTGTCCACCAAACCCGCAAAATCCGGATGAAGGCGCGCCCAAGCAAGGTTCCCAAAAGACCTGCGCGGCGCGAACAGCAAACGCGTGGACAGGCCGGCGTCGCGACACAGCATGAGATACGGTTTGAGATAGCTGTTGCTGCCCTCGCCCATCGCATCCAGCCGACGGGCCACGATCAGGGTCGCACGGCGCGGCGTCGCCTTGTCGTCCTTCACTTCGCGCGCGCCACGCGCTTGCGCAGGGCCTCCGCCACATGGCCCATTATCCGACCAAACGCCGCCGGGTGCCGCGCCAGCCCCGCAAGCGCCGCGCTGGGGTCTCGGGACTTCAGGGCGCCGAGCACGGTTTCGGTTGTTGCAAGCCGCATCATGTTGCGTTTGCGCCGCGCAAAGAGCGGCGCGGTGGCCTTGCGCAGGTCTGGCGCAAGCCCAGCAAGAACGCGCTCGTCCGCGCGCGCAAGCGCCACCATATGGGCAGGGTCGAGACGGCGCGAAACCGACCCCTCGCGCCGCGTATAAAGATAGCCGGGCTCCGCCGTAAAATAGACGCGCGCCCCCTTGGCCAACGCCTCGAGCACGAGGTGGAAATCTTCACCGTTGCGCAAGGCGTGATTGTAGCTGAGGCCGCGCCCTTCCAGAAACGCTCTCCGAAACAGCGGCTTGGCATATCCGAAACTCACTTCGCCCCGGCGCAGTCCGTTGAGCTCCAGCCAATCTGACAGGCTCAGAAGCCCCGAGGGGCGACGGTCCGACAGCAGCGCCCCCGGACAGGCCGAGCCATCCGGCATCACCGAAAGGAAGTCGTCGATCACGATGTCGGCGTCTTGCGCCTCGCCAGCATGGCACATCCGCGCAAGCCGGCCCGGCGCGAATGCGTCATCCGCATCAAGGACCGCGATCCAATCGCCGCGCGCCGCGCCGAATGCCGCATTTCGCGCGCCCGCTGGCCCGCCATTCGTCGCGCAGCGGATCAGCGAAAGGCGAGGCTCTTCTGCCGCCATCCGCGCGATCACCTCGGCGGTTTTGTCGGGGGATGCGTCGTCTGCCACCACGACGTCGAGCGCGACACCCTCCTGCCGCAGTGCCGAACGGATCGCCGCCCCGACGAAAGTTTCGGCTGCATAGGCCGCGATCGCGACGGTGACGAAAGGGAACTCAGGCACTTCGCGCAGTATCCTGCATCGCGGCAATGATCTCGTAGTCCATCGCGTAGCGCGCCCTCAGCTGACTGGCGAGGTCATCGGGCAAGAGGCTCGCATCGTCCGGCATGCAACCTTCTTGGTCGTGAAGCGCGACAAGATCGCGGATCGGCCGATCAGCCGCCGCCGATACCTCGCGATGCGGCACGTGAAAGGTGCTGTTGGCCGGACGAAGAAAATACCGCGCCGCCACCGCCGGACCCAGAATACGGCACATGCCCGCGTAGATCTCCGACACCGGCAGGACATCGGTATAGAGCGCGCGCTGCAGGTGCGTGCGCTGCGGCAGCACATGGCGATCCAACGTGGAAAAATCCCGAGACAGATAGCCCGTGACGAAATCACGAAACGTCGCGCGTTCCACCGGCTTTCCGATGGTCCGCTCGAAGCTCTGATGAATATCCTCTGCCCCGCTCCGCGCGATGAATTTGTTGCGGAACATCGACAGCGTCCGCTGCACCGGATCGCGATACACAAAGATCAGGTGATCGCAGCCGCGCAGGTCCGCGCTTTTGAGACGGTGATGGCGGCGCATGAAATCTATCGGGCGCTCTTCGGCTTGCAACTCGGCCCGATGCGGCGAGCATTCGAGAAACATCTTCTTGAAGCTCGAACATCCATTCTTGCGGACATAACAGTAGCCGATCTTGCGTCCCGCGATCTCGAGCCCGAAATGGTTGCGACCGATCCCGCGCGCGACATCAAGGCGGCGCTGCAGCACCCGAAGGCCGATCTTGTCGAAAGCGGTGCGATTATCGAACATCGGAACTCGAGTCGGCGATGGTCACGGGGGGGGAGACGGTCTGTAATCGATTGCTGAAAATTGCGCAGGTCGCTGTGTAGAGGATGGCGAAGGCCCGTGTGCCAAGCGCCAGGCTGTTCGCCACGCCCAGCTTTCCCTGAAACGGAATTGTCATCGCGTAGCAAAGGGATACGCCGATCAATGCCGTGGCGCGCAGGGCGCAATAGAGCACGGAGATTGACAGCGGCTGCCGCAAAAGAAAGGTCAGCGCCCGCGTGCGACCGTAGTTGAACTGACGGTGCAGCGCCCAACGCCAGCAAAGACGCTCGGCTCCCTGCGTTTCGTGAACCCAAGCTTGCGCCGCATAGGCCCCCTCGCCGCCAGCGCGCACGATATCCTGAAAAAACAGAGTATCTTCGCCGGAATTGAACCGCATCCGCAGATCGAAACGGCAGTGGTGCTCTCGCACGAAAGGATGCGCGACCAGCACGTTGTTCGTCCAGCTCTCTACGCGTTTCGCGCCGTTCGGGAACCTGCGCTGACGAAAAAAGAGCGTGCGCAGCCACCAGCGGTCTTCTTGGCGTTCAACGCGCATATCGACCGGCCCCTGAACAAAGGTCGCCCCAGTGCTCTGCGCCACCGTGACAAGCTCGACAAGCCAATCAGGATCCACAGTCTCATCGTCATCGACGAATGCGAAGTAATCCACGTCGCGCAACTCCTGAAGAGCACGGTTGCGCGCCGACGGAACCCCCGGTCGAGGCTCATGGACGTAGTGGCAGGGCCATGGAAAGCTTTGTGTCTCCCGTTCGAAAACCCCCTGAGCGGTGGGCGTTAGATCATTGTCAACGATCAGGAAATCTACTTCCATGCTATCGGTTGTGCGAAGCCTCCGGAAAGACGCTAATAAATTTTCGAGTCCCCGGGGGCGCTGCCAAGTGCAAGCGCAGACGGTAATTTTCAACGCCAATTCCCCATAAAATTTAGTTTGGAAGAAATGCACTGAATGTAAATGCACCCTCATTATCTATATACAGCGAAATTTTTCAAGCCTCCGCCACCCGCCCCTATCGAAGCCCGACATATTTTCGCCGATTTCCGCGAACCGCCGGGAATTCGGGCGCGTGCATCAGCTGCTGCCACTTTTGACGCCGCCGCTCAAACACCATTAAGACCAATATGTTAGCAGCTTTCAAAAGAGAACCATCGCGAAGCGCTGCTTCTCTATGCACCGATGTGCCCAACGACGGATCGGGATGCTCGGCGCGGCCCCCTCACCTACAAAACGCTCGCGCGACGCACCCCCCGGTGATAGGCTTGGCCTTATTCTTCTCCCATCTTCTCTTCAAAATGTCTTTTCGCACAAAAGCCATTCTATATGATCGTATCACACCGCCATAAATTCATTTTCATCAAGACGTTGAAGTCGGCAGGGACCAGCATAGAACTGGCCCTCGCGCATCATTGCGGACCTGCGGACATCGTGACCCCGATCTATCCGGTCATCCCTGCGCATGAGGCGCGCAACTGGCGCGGATGGTTCGCGCCTTGGCGCGAGGTCCGGTCAAAGAACGACCTGAAGAAGAACGTCTCGGAACTCATGCGCCGAAACCGTCTCTACAATCATATCCCCGCCCGCTTTGCGCGCGCGCGCCTGCCGCGCCACGTCTGGCGCGACTATTTGAAGGTCTGCGTCGAACGGAATCCTTGGGATAAAACACTCTCGCATTATCACATGTTCAAAAACGCAAGTTGGCACCGGCACTATGATCCGGATCTGACCTTGGACCGCTATCTGCAGAACGGCATTTTGTGCCACAACGCGCCCTTCTACTGCGACACACAGGGGCAACTTCTGGTTGACCGGGTGCTTCGATACGACCGCCTTGATGAGGAATTGACCGACCTGTTCCAGACGCTTTGCCTGCCCTTTGACGGCTTGCCGCACGCCAAGGGAGACCTCCGAAAAGACAGAACGTCCTACAAGGAGGTGTTCACGCCCGGGCAGGCGGACCAGATCAGCCGCGCCTTCCAAAAGGAAATCGACCTTCATGGATGGGAGTTCTGAGATGTGGACACCGGTCGACCCAACTTCGGCACGTCGCCTCCGCAAACCCATGCTCGCGCTCAGCCTGTGCGCCGCAGCCCTGGGGGCAATCGCAGAGCCGGCGCAGGCGCAGAAACGCGAAAAGCAACAGAGCGGCGCATTCCGCAGCGCGTTCCAGTTCAGCGGTCTGGGGAAAGAATGGTGGCTCGCCGAATACGACCATCCGGCAAAATGGTTCCGCACGTCGTGGCGCAAAGACGCGGCGCATGCAGGGCCAGCGGGCCTGTCCATCACACTCCAGACGGTCCCCGAAGACCGCCGCGTTTCGGCAGATGAGATGGCGGCTGACGACGGAACGTTGCACAGCGCGGGAAAGACCGCGAAAGATTTCGTCAGCGCACAACTTCAGCGGCGGAAATGGTACGGCTATGGGCGCTATGAGGTGGTCATGCGCCCCGCCAGCGGCGCTGGGGTAATCTCGGCCTTCTATCTCTACACGGGTGCGCATTTCGGCGACAGCCACGAGGAAATCGACATCAAGTTTCTGGGCAGGGACACGACACGGGTCGAACTCAACCGCTTCCGCGATGGCGAGCCCCTTGCCGAGCCGCCATCGGTCGATCTTGGCTACGATGCGGCTCAGGATCCTGCGCTTTACGCCATTGAATGGACTGAGGAATCCATTGCCTGGTTTTACGGCGAGACCGAAGCCTACCGGATCAGCGACGCGAGTATGGTGCCCCGGCCACCGATGAAGATTTACATCGATCTCTGGGCTGGCAGCGCGCGGCAGGCCGATTGGCTCGGCACGGTTGCCGCCGACGTCGAGGCCGAAGCGCTCGTCCAATGCGTGTCATTCGTTCCAGCGGGCAAGAGCGGCATGCCTCAGTGCAGTGACCTTATGCAGGCGCAATAAGCGCCCGGCGCAATTGCTCGGCCCCCATAGCGCCGCGCCGCGCTACTGACTGTTGAAACCGAAGTCGATCGAGACCTCGAGCACGTCGCCCGGCAGCACCAGATCGTCGGGTTCAACAGCGATGACCTCTACGCCCTCCGGCCCATCACGGCGCACCTGCATGCGCGCCTCCACCGGACCCTCGCCTGTCGGCAACCCGCTCAAGGCGACCAGATTCATGAACATCTCTTGGCGCTTCGTTTCCAGTTCGATCTGGCGGCGCGCTTCCTGAAGCTGCGTGACAATCTCCTGCCGCCGTGTCGCTTGCGCCTGTTGCAGGTCGCGCTCGGTTTCGCCGATGCGCTGGCGTGCGCGGTAGGCCGCGGTGTTGAGGTCCAGCTCTTCGGAACTGAGTTCGGCAAGCGTGCGCTCGGCAGAGACGAGGCGGCTCACCACCACCGCACCCCGGTCGGACAGCGTCCTCAAGTTTTCCGCCTGCTCTTTGGCCAGTTGCATCTGCCTGCCGAAGCCTTCCAGCTTGCTGGCCAGCCCCGCCAGCTCGGTCTGGTACAGCTCGATGAGCGCTTTGCTTGACGCAACGCCACGCGCTGCGGCCTCGCGGCGGATCTCGAAAATGGTCTGCTCTTCAGCCAAGGTCCGCGCCACCGCTTCGACACCGTCCGGATGATGAAGCCCTTGCGGGAAGGTGATCTCCTCAGCCCCCTTCAGCTCTGCCTCCAGCCGCGCCTGCCGCGCCTGCAGCCGCATCAGATCGACCTGAACACCGCGCAAAGAACTGGTTTCCCGGTAGACCCCGGCGTCGCGCCCCGCCGCAGTGGCCTCGCGCAACATCCCCCCCGCGATCGCCAGCGCCTTGCTTGCGGTAAGACCGGGGCGCCACGCGTAGGAGCCCGGACCGCTGACCAAGCCCGCTGCGTAGAACGGTCGGTAAGAGGCGATCTCCAGCGCAACCTTTGGCGGCTGGTACAGGCCCGTGGCCTGCTGCAGCGCTTCGGCCACATCGTCGCCCACGTCAGAGAGGCTTTGCCCGGCGGCGCGCACTTCTCCGACGATCGGAACCATGATGCTGCCCTCGGCGGACACCTTGTAGCTGCCGGTCAGCGAGTCCATGGGCACATAGCTTGCCGTCTCTTCGTCCCAGGCCACTGCGCGCAACGCAATCACGTCCTCGGCGCCCAGAAGATACGCCTCCGCGGCGGCCGCAGTGGCGCTCAGCGCTCCCACTACGGCGGCAAGCAGCGCCGCTTTCAGCTGGCGATAGCGGCCCCCCGTCATGCGGTGACCGTTTTCTTGAAGCCCCGGTACTCGTATTTGCGCTGCTGGTTGCGGTCGACCTGCGTCATCACCACGAACATGCGCTGCGCCTGCATATCCACGAGTTCCTGAATACAGGCCTCGACGGTCTGCCGTGCGGTCGCATTCCACTGCGTCGCGACGACCACCGCATCGGCATGACGCTGAAAGCTGGACACATTCCCCAAAGTGAGGACGGGAGTTGTCTCGATGATCACCCAATCGTATCTCTCCTCAAGCTTCTTGAGCAATTGCCCGGTCCAGCGTTCCGACAGATGTCCGATGTCGGTGTCAGCCGCATCGGCAAGCGACAGAAAGTCATAGCCTGCCGTTGTTCGCGTGACCCCGCTTGGCGTCTCGGTTTCGCCCTCCGCAGACGGTTTTGCCGGGCGCTGCTGCGGGGCGTTCTGCGCAGCATCGACCAAGATGACCGAATGATCGCTGGACGCCAAAGCATGGGCGACCAGCATGGCCGCTCCGGATTTCCCCTCGCCCGGCACCGCCGAGGTGAAGAGCACGGTGCCCTTGCCCGCGTCGATCACACTGGACAGGAATAGGGCCACCTTCTGACCTTCCTGAACCAGCACCTTTTCCTTGCGCGAGAGTGGCTTGGCAGGGGCAGAGCGCCCCGCCTCAAAGCTTCTCCGCGAAAGGCCTCCGGTCTTGGAAAAGCTTCCGATCACCGGCAGCCCGGTCAATTTGCGCATGTCCCGCGCCGTCTTCACGCTGTTGTCGGTCAATTCCATGAAGAGCGCGACGCCAAGCCCGATCAACAGGCCGGCAACACCGCTGGCCGCCGTGCGCATCAGCGTGCGCGGAGAGCTTGGGGCACCGGGCACTTCGGCATAGGACAGCAATCTGACCGACGGCTGCTGCAGGGCCTTGAGCTGTGCGGATTCCGTTGCGACCTTCAGAAATTCCTCGTAGGCGATGCGGTTCGCATCCGCGATGCGGCGCAGCTTCGCCAGTTCGACCATGCTCCGCGACCGCGCGCTGGCGTCGGCATCCAGAGCCGCAAGGTTCTCTTCGATCGAGACCACGATGGATTCCCCGATGCTGATCTGCGTCTCAAGCTCTGCCGCGATGCGATCGGTCTCCAGCGCGGCTTCCTGTTCGACCCGCGCGATGACCGCGTTGAGCGCCGCGACCTGTGAGGCGTCCGGGCCGAACTGCTCCTGAAGGCGGCTGCGTTCTATGCGATAGTCCGACAGGCGGGCACGCAGCCCGCGCAGGATTTCGGAGTCGAACACTTCCGCCGCCCCAAGCGGACCTTCCGCCTCCACAAGTTCGCGAAGCTTACCCACTCGCGCCGTCGCGTTGGCGATGTCCGCGCGCACAGCCATGAGATTGCGGCCAAGCTCGTCCATCCGCCCCTCGGTGCGGTCCACGCTGGTGGCACTCAGCCCCGCCGCGCTGGACTGGAAATCGACGACCGCGGTTTCGGCCTCTTCCAAATTCTGGCCGAGCTCTTCGACGCGGCCGCTCAGAAGCTGCACCTGCTCTTCGATGGCCTCGCTGCGGATGCGCAGGCTGAACCGCGTGTATTCCGCTGCCGCCACATTCGCGATCAGCGCCGCATATTCGGGCGTGGCCGCCTCTGCCGACACGCCGATCACATAGCCGTTGCCAAGCTGGTTGACCATGAGCCGGCTGCTCAGAAGATCCGCGGCGGGCCCGTATTTGTGCAAATCGGCGGCCAGAACCGAGAGCGTGACATTGTCGTCCGCCTCCTCGCCCTCCCCGTCGCTCTGCGCTTCGGCGGTATCGCTCTCGACGCCCTCACCCGGCGTTGTACCGCCGCTCAGCACGCTCTCTTCGGACGGGGGCGGGCTGCGCTGAAGCAGGCCGGAGACGAACCCCTTCAGCCCCGAGACCATGCGCACCGGCAATGGCGGAGGGCCGCCGCCCTGTAGCAGGGGGGATGTCTCGTCAACGCCGAGCCGTTTGACCACTTCGATCATGAAGGCCTTCGAGCGAATGGTGGTGATCTCTTGATCCACCACCTGCCGGGAGAGCGGCACACCGGTCAGCAGATCCGCAATCGGCGAGCTTTGCTGCCGCGGATCGATCAAGGTCATCTCTGAGGTCGCCGTGTAGCGCGGTGCAGTCTGCAGCAGCATAAGCAGGTTGAGCACGACAACGCCCAGAAATATCAACGCAATCAGTTTCCAGCGACGCCACAGGAACATGACCGCGTCCGAAAATTTGATCCCGCCCGAACGGGGCGCGGTATCGAGCGGTTCCTCAATCATGAAATCGAAAACTCCCGGACGACGGTTCAAGGGCGTAACCTCCAGAATTGGTGCACATTCTGTGTGTTGAGCGGAGCTTGCGTGCCGCCGCAGCGGGATGCCTTGGCCTGCGCCAGATGCGCGGACACCGACAGGGGTAGAATGGATCCCATCTCAGCACCTCATGCCCGGCCAAAGCGCGTCGAGATCCCGCTCCAGCAGCTGCGAAAGGCCCGCATTGCGCGCAGACAGGTGCTGTTCGAGATACTGCCGGGTGCCTTCGCGCATCTCGGGCGGGCGGTCGACATTCATGAAGCGGGGGTTCACATAGGCGAACCACCAATAGTGCAGCTTGTTCTCGACCCGTCGGCCAATCCCGGCCTCCCCGCCCATGTGGCGATTGTACCGCCCCCGCACCAGCTTGCGCCCGACGTGGTTAGCCAGCCGGTGGAAGCGCGGTGCCGAGGGATATTTCGTGCGGTTGAACCAAACCCGCTCGGGGTCGATCTGCATCGGCTCCAGCCCCAGAAACCCTGTCACCGCATCGACGCAGCCCTGAATATCGTTCCGGAAGTCCTCGAACAGGCAGATATGGACACGGTCCCGACCCAGCGCATCGATGAACCGCTTCAGTCCGGCGGCGTAGCTCGAGCCGAGCATGATCTGGGGATAGCGGACCAGCGCCTGCTCAAAGCTCTCGACGGCGCGCGAGGTCTTCACCAGATGCCAATATTGCGAATAGGCCCGCCGCACAGGGTGGCGCAGCATAAAGATCACCTTGGCCTCGGGCAGCTGCTGGGCGATGCGCTTGGCGGCAACCTCCGACATCAGATAGGTCGTCGAATCCTCGCCGATCAGCCCGATCTCGCCAAACCCCCTGAACCGCTCCGCGTACCAGCGCTGGCTGTCCTCAGCAGCGGCCCCCGGATCCCACCACTTCAGCGCGCCGTCCTCCACCCGCAGAAAATCCGGGTGAGACACCGGATCATCAGCGTCGAAGAAATGCACCTCGTCGGTTGGAAGCGCCACATCGGGGTGCTGGTCGAGGATGAAGTGCAGCGATGTGGTCCCGCACTTCGGTGCACCGCCGATGATGAAGTCGGGGCCCCTAGGCCTCCGTGGCTCATGTAAGGCCAGATTCGCGGCTTCGTCTTCATGCATGGAAATCTGGTTCACAGCCGAAAAAGCCTCGCAAAAATAGTGCGCAGAATGCCGGGCGCTAAAATAAATCAATAGAAGAGATGATATGCGATCAGCCCAAACCCGGCAACATTTTCTGGCAGCGTGAGATTACGGCCCGCTCTGGCTGCCATTTTAATCCGCATCCGCACGACAAAGACCTGTCAAGATTCCGCAGAGATTGCGTTGGACAGAATCTGCGCCGAGACAGATAATCCATGAGAGACATTCATTTTCAGCAGGTCATATTTGTCGACAATTTCCGTAATAATTCCAACGTTCAATCGTCGGGCCTTTTTGCTCGAAGCGATCGCATCGATCTTGGCTCAGACCCGGCCAGTGGATCAGATCATCATCTGGGACGACGGATCGGAGGATGGCACCGCAGACGCGGTTGCGCAGGTCGCGGACCCGCGGGTCGAGTATTTTGGCGCCAAGAACGCGGGCAAGTCGGCCGCCCTCAACCGCGCCATGCAGCATGCAACGGGCGATTACATTTGGATTTGCGACGATGACGACGTGCTGGTCGAGGATGCGGCAGAGACCCTTGCCGGCGTGCTCGACGCGGAGGCCAGCATCGGCATTGTCGGGGGCAGCTACACCCGGTTCAGCGATGGCCGCGACGGGCGCCAGCAGACGGGGCCGGGTTATTGGCCCGATCTCTCCGCCGGGCCGCCGCTGCGGCACCTGCTCGAAGACATCTTTCTGTTCCAAAACGCGATGCTGGTGCGCCGCAGTTGCTATGATCGCGTCGGGCCGTTCCGCGAAGACCTTCACCGCTCGATCGACTATGACATGATCGTCCGTCTCGCGACGCGGTTTCCCGTGCATATGGTCGACAAGCAGGTGTTTCTGCAACGCAAGCACGATGGCCTGCGCGGCCCGGCGGCGCAGCGTCATGCGGCAAGCCATGTAGAGGATGTCTGGGCAAAGCAGGACGCCGAGGTCTTTCTTGGCCTGCGCACGCATGTGCCGCTGTCCCTGCTGCGGGCCATGTATGACGGCAACCCAGAAACGGTTTCGCGCGCAGCCTGCCTGCAACGTGGCGCGGCCTATGCGCGCCATGGCTTGTGGGACGAGGCGATGTCGGATTTCGAGGCGGGCGTAAAGGCCGCGCCCGATACGCCACTTGCCGAAACCGAGCTGAACATCTGCCGCCGCGCGGTCTCGGGAAAACATGGCGTGACACCTCCGCCAGAGGCTCTGGCACGCCTCAGCCTGCTGCGGCGCGGCTCCGTCGCCGGGCGCGATCTGGCCGGGGGGCTGGGGCGCGGCCTGCTGTGGAGCATTCGCCGCGCGGCCTCCGAGCGCGATCTCCGGGAAACCCTGCGGCTGTTGGGACTGCTGCGTCGCACTGGTCTTCGGCTGCAGAGCGCATCAGGCAAGGCGCGTGCGGTTGGGCCCAGTTTGCAGGAACGCTCGCAGATCCCTGCCGCCGCCTATGATTGGTGAGCGACCGGCCTTTCAGCGACCGCCCCGTCACCCCTGTCGCCGCGGTCCTGCCCCGAAACCCAGCCGGTGACACCCGCGCAACCACGCCTGCTCACCAAGCTTGCCCGCAAGCGATGCGAAGACCGCCGGGGGTTCGCGCCACATGGCGGCCATGGCCGGAAGGTCGCGCGCTTTGACCGCATCGATCAGCCGCCGCCATGCCCATTCCTTCCGCGTCTGCATGGAATGGCGCCGCAAAGCGAGACGCGCGGCGCGCGCAATCTTTGGGTGCTGAAGCAGCGCCTGATCCGCCGCCAGAAGCGCGCCCAGATCCTCGGTGCGATGGGCTGCGCTCAGTGAGCCGCTGCGCTGCACCGCGAAGTACCCCTTGGGGTCGACGAGCCGAAGCCGCGCCCCGGCGGCGAGGGCCTGCGCATAGAGGAAGTAATCCTCGCCGAGCCTCATGCCTTCATCATAGCGGAGCCCATGTTCCTGCAGAAACTGACGCCGCATCAGCGGCTTGATGAACCCCATCTCGCCGCGCTGCCCACGGGCCCCATGCAGGTTCGCGGTGACGAACTCTGCCAGAGACACGTCGATATGACCGAAATCCTGCCGCGACCACAGGCGATCCTCCGTGGCGTGCAGCCGGTCTTCGCGCACCCGGTAAAGATCGTCGGCGAGCAGATCGATCCCCTCGCGCTCGGCCTCGTCCAGCAGCCGGGCGATCCGATCCGGGGCCATATGGTCATCTGCATCCAGAACAGCGATCCACGGCGCGCTGCTGGCGTCGATGGCCCGGTTGCGCGCGGCGGCTGGCCCGGCATTCTGCGGTTGGCGAAGGACGCGCGCGCCCGGCACGCCCCGGGAGAGCCTGTCGGCGAGCGTGGCCGTCCCGTCCAGCGAGGCATCGTCGACCACGATGGTCTCGACCGGAACGCTCTGCTCGATGGCCGACATGAAGGCGCGCTCGAGCGTGGCTTCGGCGTTGAAAGCGGCGATCACGATGGTCGCCCGCGCCGCGCCGTCGCCGCCTTGCCTGCTCTCCGATAGTGCCGCCATCCCTTGCGCTCCACCGCTCACAGTTTGGTTCGCTTGAAAATGCCTTCGGGCAACGCGCAGATGATGCGCATGACCAGCCACCACACTGGACGAACATAGATCACATTGCGCTGTTTTTCGACCGCCCGCTGCACGGCGGCGCCGACCTCCTCGGGGGCTGCGGTCAGGGCTTTTGGCAGGTCCATGCCGCGGGTCATCTGCGTATCCACAAAGCCCGGCTTCACGGTCACCACATGCACCCCCTGCCCGGCAAGCCGGTTGCGCAGGCCCGACAGGAAGGCGGTGAAACCCGCCTTTGCAGAGCCGTAGACATAGTTCGAGCCGCGGCCCCGGTCGCCCGCCACGGAGCTGACCCCCACCAAGGTGCCGCCCGCACCCTCGGAGATCATCCGCTCGGCATAAAGGCTAAGCACCTGCGCCGGGCCCTCGAAATTCGTGCGGAACACCTGCGCAGCGGCGGCAACGTCGGTCTCGCTGTCGCGCTGATCCCCCATCGCGCCGATCACCGAGACGACGACGCTCGGCAGGCCGGGCGCGTCCTTCACGAACGGCCCGAGCGCCTCGGTCTCCAGCACGTCGAACTCCAGCAGTTCGACATCCACATTGTGACGCAGGGCGATATCGGCGCGCTCCGCTTCAAGCTCTGCCGCCCGGCGCGCCGCAAGGCTGATGGGATGGCCCTGCGCTGCGAAAGCCCGGGCGATGGCCAGCCCGATCTCTGATCGCGCGCCCAGCACCATGACCCGCCTTTTCACCGCGTCGTTCATAGCAAGAGCCTTTCCGACTGCGCCGAGGCAAAGGCCCGGTCGATCCCCGCATCCCGCCGCATCTCGCGCAGACGCGCGGCGCGCGGATCGGCGTGGTGCAGTGTCTGTGCCGTCATCCGCGCATCCTTTGCCAAGTAGAACCGCCCGCCATGCGCAAGCGCGATCTCGTCCAGCCGGTCGAGCAGCGCAAGCGTGCGCCGGTTCACCGGAAAATCGAGCGCAAGAGTGTAGCCCGGCATCGGGAAAGATATGCCGCCGCGCGCCGCGCCGAGCCGTTTCAGAACCGCCAGAAAGGATCCCTGCCCCGCCCGCGCCGTTTCCGTCAGCAGCGCCGTCAGCCCCGCGCGAGAGCTTTCCAGCGGCAGCACGCATTGGAACTGCATGAAGCCCTTGCGTCCGTAGATGCGGTTCCAGCCAAGCACCGCATCGAGCGGGTAGAAATAGCTGTCCCAATCCACCAATTGCGCCCCAGCCCCGCGCACGCCCTTGCGCCAGTAAAGCGCGTTGAACAGCTTGACCGAATACCGGTTGAGCGCAGCGGAAGGCGCATCAAAGGGAACTCGTCGCTTCTTGCGCGATGGCACCTTCAGGGGGGCCTGTCCAAACGGCTCCGGCAACTCATCAAGCCCCGCATGTTCGCCCAGCATCAGCAGCGAGCGGCCAAGCGATGGCCCATTGGCAAGACAGTCGATCCACGCCACGGAATAGGTCGCGTCCTGTTCGGCTTCAAAGCTGCTCAGCGCCGCATCCAGATTCGGCGCAACAAGGGTGCGCTGGCGGATCCAGCCGGTCTCGACCGGGCGCAGCCGGATCGCCGCCCGAAGGATCACGCCCGTCAATCCCATCCCGCCAAGCGTCCAGTCGAAAAGCTCGGTATTGTCGTCGCGGCTGAGCCTGACCACGCGCCCATCTTCGCGCAAGAGGTCGATCCAATCGACAAAGGCCCCGAAGCTGCCGTCGCGGTGATGGTTCTTGCCGTGGGCGTCCGCCGCGATGACCCCGCCCAGAGTGACGAATTTCGTGCCGGGCGTCACATAGGGGAACCAGCCGCGCGGCAGAAAGGCGTCGATCACGTCGCCGAGCAGCACGCCCGCCTCGGCCACCAACTGCCCGCTTTCCGTGTCGAAGGCGAGCATTCGGTTCATCCGGCGCATCGCAAGGGTAAGCGCGCTGCCCACCGAACTGTCACCATAGGACCGGCCATTCCCGCGGGCGATCCTGCCACCACCGGCGACCGAAGCCCGCAGTTCCGCCTCGTCTCGCGGGGTCGCCACACGGGCAAAGCGCGGCGGGAACCTGCCCCAGCCAGTCAGCGGTTCGGGATGCATCAGACCGCCCGCGCCGGCGCCGCGTCGGTGAAGACGAAACGGCGATCCAGCCAGTATTTGACCGCGTAGCCCAGCGTCAGCCCAAGCACCGCTCCAAGCTCGCGCATGCCGTCCGTCTGCCAGACCAGCCAGAAGGCGGTCTCGGTGGTCCAGAAGATGCCCGTCGTCACAAGACCCATGACGGTATAGCGCGAAAATTTGCGTCCATTCTCGCGCGCGCCCCTGGTCGGGTCGCGGAAGATCCAGCGCTTGTCGAGAAGATACTTCAGCACCAGCCCCGCGCCCGTCCCTGCGACGATCGCCAGCGCAAACCCTATGGTGCTCTGCTCAATCGCAAGAATTAGCCGCTGTATGCCGAGGTTGAGCAACGTCGCCAGCACCGCGAAAAGCGCGTAGAGACCTATCAGCGACAGGCGGCTCACAGCACGATCCCGCCCACGGCAAAGGCGAAGATCAGCGCAAAACAGACCAGCGAAATGCGGTCGCGCGCGGCAAACACCACCGGATCGTCGTGCATCCAGCCGCGGTGGGTGATCATCACCATCCGGCTGATCCAGAACAGAAGCACGAGGCAGATGCCCCATAGCGCGCCGGGATAGGAGTAAAGCTCGCGCACCGCCGGGCTGTTGAGATAGAGCGCCATCACCATGACCGAGACATAGCCCGAGGACACCGCCATATTGGCCACCAACGGCATGTCGGTCGTGCGATAGTCGCGGCCTGCGATACGTGTGGATTTGCCGCCGCTCTTGGACACAAGCTCAGCCTGCCGTTTCATCGCCGCGAGCGAGAAGAAGAAGAACATAGAGAACGCCAGCAACCAGACCGACAGTTCGATCTGCGTCGCCACGCCACCGGCAATGATGCGCAGCGTATACAGCCCCGCCAGCGCGCAGATATCCACGACAAGCCGGCGCTTGAGCCAGAAGGAATAAAGCGTGGTGACCGCGAAATAGCACATCATGACGCCGGTGAATTCCCAGCTGATGCTCAAGGCGATCACCGCTCCGGCCAGCAGCAGCCCCGGCACCACCACCGTGCCCCACGCCAAGGGCAGCGCCCCGCTGGCGAAGGGACGTTTGCGCTTGCGCGGGTGCGCGCGATCGGCGGAAAGATCCAGCAGATCATTCAGCAGGTAGACCGACGAGGCGATCAGGCAGAAGGAAACGAAGGCAAGCATCGCCGGGAAAATGGTGCCGGGCGAAAGATCATGCGCCGCCATAAGCGGCAGGAAGACCAGAAGGTTCTTCAGCCATTGATGTGGGCGCATGGCCTTGAGGAGCGGCGCAAAGTAGGAGGGCCGCTCGCTCAGATGCAGAACGTCGTCACTTTCTTGCTCCACCTCGGTCCGCAGTGCATCCGGCAGGCCAACGGTGACCGCGCGCGCAGCATCACGCCAGACCGCGAGATCGGCCCTTGAATCGCCAACATAGACATAGCCGCCTTTGCCATAGAGCGCGTCAAGCCGCGCCGCTTTCGCCGCGCCCTTCAGGTTCTCATCACCCTTCGTGCCATGGGCTTCGTCGAAAATCCCCAGATGATCCGCCACCCGCTTTACCAGCACCTCGTCAGAGGCCGAGACCAAGGCCGTGCGCCCGCCGCATTTCCGCCAGTTCTGAATATATTCGACAACCGTCTGATTGAACGGCAGTGTTTCGATATCCACTGGCCCGCCCGAAGCGAGCAGGCGCTTCATGGGCGCTTTGCCGTCTCGCAATGCCAGAATGGCCGGAATTACGGATTTGGCATTGCCGGAGAGTGAGGCCCAAAGCGTTTCATACAGCATATCGGATTTAATCAGCGTGCCATCGAGATCGACAACAAGCATGAGATCAGAGCGCGCGAGGTCGGCAATGGCCTCGAAGGTTCTCGAGTCATCCATGGCAAATCCAAACAATAATGGCTGTGCAATTATAATACTGGCACTAACAATATTGTAATTTATGGAAATTCTGGAAACGCGTAGCAACGTCCAAAGCTTGGCGCGTTCAAGAAGACCTGTCAACTTTAGGTCGAGAAGGTCCGCCGCGCGACACCCAACTGCACGTTCCTTAGGCACCCACTGCCCCTGTTCTGGGGCGGTGGCAGGTGAGGACGGGCGCGCGGCCCTCCCCCTTGCGCGGCCAGCGTCAGACCTGCGTCAGACCTGCGTCAGACCTGCCCGGTCAACAGCGGGATCAGCACCAGCGCGGCCAGAACGGCCGTCTGCACCGCCAGCATCGCAATGGCCGTGCCGCCAACGTCGGCGAGCTTGGCCAGCGAGGTCTTCATGCCCACGGCGGCGACCGCGGTGACCAGCAGCGCGCGGGACAAGGTCGAGGCGGGCTCGATCACCACCTCGGGCACGAGATGGAAGGAATTGAGCGCGGCCAGCACGAGGAAGGCCGCGACGAAGCCAGGCAGCAGCGGCGGGCGGGCCGCCGCAGTGGGCGCGTGGCGGCGCATGGCGAGCGCGCCGATCAGCACCACCGGGGCGAGCATGGTCACCCGGATCAGCTTGACCACCGTGGCGATGTCGCCGGTTTCGTCCGAGACCGAGTAGCCCGCGCCGACAACCTGCGCCACGTCGTGGATGGTGCCGCCAAGGAACAGGCCCGTCAGATGCTGGTTGAGCCCCAATGCCTCGGCAAAGATCGGATAGACGATCATCGCCAGCGTCGAAAAGGCGGTGACCGAGATCACGGTGAACGACAGATCCCGCTCGGCGGTGTCGCGCTGCGGCAGGATCGACGAGATCGCCATGGCCGCCGAGGCACCGCAGATCGCCACGGACCCGCCGGTCAGGAAGCCAAAGGCCCGGTCCTTGCCCACGAGGCGCGAGACAAGGATCGAGCCAAGGATCACCGCCGCGATGCAAAGCGCGATGATCAGCACGAAGCCCCAGCCGATCTGCCGCACCATGTCGAGCGAGACCCGCAGGCCAAGCAGCGCCACGCCGACGCGCAGCAGCCCTTTGGCGGCAAAGGTGATGCCGGGGCCGGTGTTCTCGTGTTCCGAAAGGAAATGGAAAGGAATGCCCAGCAGGATCGCCATCAGCATCACCGGCGCGCCGTAGTGGTTCGACAGGAACTGCGCCGCCATCGCCAGAACGATCGCCAGCGCCGTCCCCGGGGCGAGGATCTTGGCGCGGGCGACGATACGGCGGGGGTCCGAAAGGGTGGCGGTAAGGGCGCTCATGTCCTGTCCTCGGTGTCTTTTGAAATCGTATTGGGCCGGGCCCGAAGACCCGCGCCGGGGCGGGCGCACCCCTAAAGAGGCGCGCCCACAAGGGGTTATTGAATGTCGCTGGCGCGCTCGGCGTCAAGCTCTTCGGTCGCGGCCTGCACCGCATCCTGCATGGCGGTGAAGATCTCCTCGCCGCCCTCGACGTTGGCGGTGAACCACTCATAGACCGGCTGCGCAGCGTCGGCGAAGGCCTGCTTTTCTTCGGGCGTCGGCACGTAGAGATCGCCGCCCCCCTCGACAAATTCCTGATAGGCCGGGATCGACTTGCGCTTGGGCGAGGCGAAAGTCGCCTGCTGCAGCTGGTAGAAGCCGTCGACCACCACCCGGCGCATGTCTTCGGGCAGCGCGAGGAAGGTCTCGTTCGACATCCACCACAGCGCGCCCATATAGGCGTGACCGTCGAGGGTGACGTATTGCAGTCCGGCCTCGGGGAACTTCATCGACATGATGTCGGTGATGCCGTTCTTCGTGCCCTCGACCACGCCGGTTTGCAGCGAGGTGAACAGCTCGGGCCACGGGATCGGCGTCGGGGCAGCCCCAAGCGCGCGCACCAGTTCCTGCGGCAGATCGGCGACCACGGTGCGGATCTTCATGCCCTTGAGGTCCGCCGGCGTCTGCACTCGCTGCTTGGTGTTGGCGAAGTTGCGCCAGCCGCCGGTGTTGCCGATGGTCATCAGGCGGATCATCCCGCCAGAATCTTCCAGCGCCATCGAGCGCATGGTGCGGGTGAACTCCCCCGACAGCACCCGCTCGGCCACGCGGTCATCCTGCATCACGTAAGGCAGGTCCAGAACCTGCACATAGGGGAACAGCCCCGCCGCGCCGCCGGAGGTCGAGATATAGACGTCGATCGAGCCGTCGGCCACGCCCTGCAGACATTCCGCACCGTTCGAGCAAAGCTGCGTGCCCATGTAGATCTCGACAGCGATGGCTCCGTTCGAGGCGCTCTCGACGTAGGATTTGAAGACCTGCAGGCCGTCGTAGTCCTCGTCGTTCTCGTTGGAGTTGGCGACGGCGCGGATCGTGTAGTCCTGCGCCAGTGCCGGGACAGCGAGCGCCGCCGTCATCAGCAGCGTCGCCGCCAGCGTTTTGGTCTTCCCGAGCATGTTATCCTCCCTGATAGCTCTGGATTTTTCTTAGTTCGCGAACCCGGTCAGTCGCGGGATCGTCATGGAAATCGCGGGGAAATAGGTGATCAGAAAGATCACCGCGATCTCGACCGCGAGGAATGGCAGGATGGCGCGGGCGATGGTCGTCACCCGCTCGCCCGAGACGGCGGAAGCGACGAAGAGCACCAGCCCCATGGGCGGCGTCGCCAGCCCCACCGTCAGGTTCACGCACATGATGATCGCGAAATGCACCGAGTCGACGCCCATGCCGGTGAACACCGGGCCAAGGATCGGCCCCAAGATGATGATCGCCGGGCCTGCGTCGAGGAACATGCCCACCGCGAACAGCAGCAGGTTGATCAGGAACAGCAGCAGCAGCGGGTTCTCGGTCAGCGACAGGATGAAATCGGCCATCTGCTGCGGCGCGTGCGACAGCGAGACCACCGTCTTGAACGACATGGCGGCGCCCACCAGCAAAAGCACCACCGCCGAGGTCAGACCGGCGCGGCCCAGCACGTCGGGCAGTTCGGCAAAGCGCAGGGTCTTCAGTACGAAAAGGCTGATGAAGAGCGCGTAGAACACCGCCACCGCCGCCGCCTCGGTCGGGGTGAAGACGCCCGCAAGGATGCCGCCCAAGATGATCACCGGGGTCAACAGCGGGAAGAACGCCTTGAGGCTCGCCTCTCCCCGTTCGCCCCAGCTGTATTTGCGGGACGCCACGGGGAAGTCGTAACGGTTGGCCATCACCTTGATCAGCAGCATCAGCCCGATGCCCACCAGCACCCCCGGCACCAACCCCGCAAGGAACAGCGCCGCGACGCTCTCGCCCATGACATAGGCGTAGATGATCATGATCCCCGAGGGCGGGATGATCGGCCCGATGACCGAGCTCGCCGCGGTGATCGCGGCGGCGAAACGGCGGGTGTAGCCCTGTTTCTCCATCGCCGGGATCAGCATCGAGCCAAGCGCCGAAGTGTCGGCCACCGCCGAGCCCGAGAGCCCGGCAAAGAGCATAGAGGACATCACGTTCACATGCGCCAGACCGCCGCGCAGATGCCCCATGAAGGCTTGGCTGAACTCCACGAGGCGGTGCGTGATGCCGCCGCGATTCATGATCTCTCCCGCCAGCATGAAGAAGGGGATCGCCATCAGCGGGAAGCTGTCCATGCCGTTGTAGAGGTTGCGGTAGAGCAGCGTCAGATCGCGCTCCTGCCCGTTGAGGAACAGCAGGATGCCGGGCGCGGCGAGCAGGCCAAAGAACACCGGCAGGCCGATCATCAGGAACACAAGGAAGAGCGGAAGGAACCAGATCAGCATGTCATTCGGCCCCTTGCGTGTTGGCCTGCGGGATCGTGGGCAGATCGCGGACCGAGCAAAGCTCGGCAAGGTTGCGCAGGATCAGCTCGATATTGACCAGCACCAGCAGCCCCATGCCGACGAGGATCGAGGCCATCATCCAACTGCGCGGCACCCGGTGCCATTCGCTGAAATCGAGCGCAGTGGGAATGTAGAGCGACGCCGAAGCAAAGCGCCCGCCAAGGCCCGTGACCTCTTTCCAGCCGATCTGCAGCGCGAAGACGAGCACCATCAGGCTGATCGCCAGCAGCACAAGGTTGAGCAGGCTGGCCGCGCGGCGCGGCAGCAGCGAGGGCAGGATGTCGATGGCGACAAAGCCGCCCCGGCGAAAGGCGGTCGGGGCCATCAGCCCGGTCATCCACAGCATGCAAAAGCGCGCGGCCTCGTCCGGCCACGGCAGCGCATTGCCCAGCACATAGCGGCAGAACACCTGCACGAGGGTCACCGCCACCATGACCGCGATGGCCACGACGCCGATGCCGCGACCGACCTTCAGCAGGCGGTCGTTGATCCATGACAGCGGCCGGATCAGCCCGTCGAGTAACGTCATTCTCTCCTCCCCGTCATGCCGCGCCCTCCTCCAAGGCGGCGGCCTGCCGTCAGTTGATGTCGACCCGCGCGACCCGCCCGCCGAAGAAGGCCAGCGGATCGCCCTGTTGCATGGCGGCGTGCAGAACCTCGCCCACGACGATCGCGTGATCCCCCGCCGCGTGCACCGCGTGCCGGCGGCAGTCGAACCGCGCGAGGCAATGCTGCAGCACCGGCACGCCATTGGCATTGCAGCCCAGATCCACGCCCTTCAGCGCCGCGCCATCCTTCGCCACACGCCACGCCAGATCCTGCTGATCGGCGGCAAGCACGTGGATCGCGTAATGCTCGGCCCCGGCAAAGAGCCCGTAGCGGCTGGAACTGCGCGCGGGCGACCAGAGCACCAGCGGCGGCTCCATCGAGACCGACGAAAAGCTGTTGGCGGTGATCGCGGCGCAGCCGTCGGGCCCGCAGGTGGTGACGATGGTCACCCCCGTGGCAAAGAGCCCGAAGGCATCGCGCAGCGCCCGCCCGTTGCCCGGGTCGGGCACAAAGCTGTGGGGCTGCGCGATCTGCATCACGCCACCTCGCGGCCCAGTGCCGCCTCGTAGAGCTGGAACCATTGCACCCGGCTCAGCGCGACCTTGCGGGCGTCCGAGATCTTGGCGATGCGCTCCAGCGAGTTGGTGCCCAGCACCGGCAGGATGGTCGCCGGGTGACGCAGCAGGAAGGCCACGGCGATGGCGGCGCGGTCGACGCCGAACTCGGCAGCCATCGCATCCATGCAGCGGGTCAGCGGGCTGTCACCGGTCATCAGGCTGCCGCCACCCAGCGGCGACCATGCCATCACCGGATCCTTGCGGCGCTGGTGGAACGCCAGATCGCCATCGGTGAAGGGCTCGACACGCGCCAGCGAGATCTCGACCTGATTGGTGGCCAGCTTGGTGTCCATCGCGCTTTGCAGCAGCTCGACGTCCCAGGGGCGGAAGTTCGACACGCCCGCGGCGCGGATCTTGCCTGCCTTGACCAGACCGTCGAGCGCCGCGCCGGTCTCTTCGTGGTCCATCAGCGGATCGGGACGGTGGATCAGCAGCAGGTCGATGTAATCGGTGCCGAGATCGCGCAGCGAGCTCTCGACCGACGCTTCGATGTGCGCCTTGGAGGTGTCGTAATGCTTGCAGGCCACATCCGCGTATTTGCCGCAGGGCGCGACGATGTCGCATTTGGTGACCAGCTCGACCTTCTGGCGCAGCGCGGGGTCGGCCTTAAACGCCTGCCCCAGCACCGCCTCGGCGGTGTAAGCGCCGTAGATGTCTGCCTGATCGAGCGTAGTGATCCCCTGCGCAAGGCAGGCATCGATCTTGGCGCGGACATTGCCTGCAGAGGTGTCGGCGTCATCGCCGATGCGCCACATGCCGTAGACCAGCCGCGAGAAGCTGAGCCCCTCGGCCATGGTCACGCGGTCCATGTCTGCACTTTGGGGGGTGAAATCGCTCAGAGTATCCATCAGCGGCGGTCTCCTGCGCCAAGCGGCGTCTTCGGAAGGGTTTGCGGAACCCGGCCCCAGGCCTGGTTGAGCTGGCATGTATTGAGTTGCGGCAGCACGCGCGACCCGAAATGCTCGGCCTCTTCGATGTGCGGATAGCCCGAGAGCACGAAGGCACGGATGCCCATCTTCTGCAGTTCCTCGAGCTTGCTCAGCACCTGATCGGTCGAGCCGACGATGGCCGCGCCACACCCCGAACGCGCGCGCCCCACACCGGTCCAGAGGTTGGGCTCGATATAGCCCTCAAGGTCGGCCAGCTCGCGGTTGCGCGCCTGATGGCTGACGCCGAGACTGCCCGAGTCCAGCGCCCGCTCGCGGATCGCCTGCCCCAGCTCGTCATCGAGCTTGCTGGCGATGTAGCGGGCATATTCCTTGGCCTCCGCCTCGGTGTCGCGCACGATGACATGGCTGCGGAAGCCGTAGTCCAGCGTGCGGCCATACTGCTCGGCGGCGGCATTGGCGGCCTTCATCCGGGCGGCGATGTCCTCGGTCTTTTCTGGCCACATCAGGTAGACGTCGCAATGCTGGCCGCAGAGGTCGAGCGCGGCAGGGGAGTAGCCGCCGAAGTAGAGCATCGGCCCGCCCTTCTGATAGGGCTTGGCGGGATCGGTGGTGAGGCCAGTGAAATTATAGACCTCGCCCTCGTAGTTGATCTCGTCGCGGTTCCACGCCTGCTTGAGGATCTCGACCACCTCGCGCGAGCGCTGGTAGCGGAACTGGCTTTCGGCCTTCTCGCCGGGGAAGTCGGACGAGATGATGTTCACCGTCAGCCGCCCCTGCAGCATGTGATCGAGCGTCGCGATGGTGCGCGCCAGCATGATCGGCTGCATCTCGCCGCAGCGCACGGCGGCCAGCAGGTTGATGCTCTCGGTGATCGGTGCGCAGCCCGCGACGAAGCTCAGCGTGTCCTGCCCGACCTGATAGGACGAGGGGCACAGGATATTGCCAAAGCCCTGCGCCTCGGCGGTCTTCACGATGTCCGAGCAATGGTCCCACGACGAGCGCAGATCGCCGTCTGGCACGCCGAGGAACTGGTAGTCATCCGAGCAGAGCGCCGAGAACCAGGCCACCTCGACCGCGTCGAGATCGGCGGATGTAACGGGTACGACCGTCATGTTTTCCTCCCTGAAAACCTCCGAACTTTCCCTTTCACTACCCGCGTCTTTGATGTAGATCAATGGTGTATCAATTTTTTCATTCGCAGCATCCGCAGGGGGAGGCGGAAACATGCAGGAAAAAAACAGGAATTCGTCTCACAGGCCCGATGCGCTGCCGATTTACATGCAGATCAGCGAGCTGGTGATCCGCGATATTGCTGCCGGTCGGCTGGTCGACGGGCAGAAACTGCCGCCCGAGCGTGAGTTCGCCAAAGCCCATGGCACCACCGTGCGCACCTTGCGCAAGGCGTTGCTGGAGCTCGAGAAAAAGGGGCTGCTCGAGCGCCGTCAGGGCTCTGGCAACTACGTCCGCGCTGGTGGCGAGGTCGAATCGGTTTACTCGATGTTCCGGCTCGAACTCGCCGAAGGCGGCGGCGGGCTGCCCACCGCCGACATCCTCGCGGCCGACTATGTTCCGAAGGATCCGCGGCAGCCCGCCTATGGCACCTCGGACCACGGCACCCGCTTTCGCCGCCTGCGCTACCTCGACGATGTCGTCATCGCGGTCGAGGAGATTTGGCTCGACGGCGGCGCGGGTCAGGTGCCGCGCGAGATGGTGCAGGACTCGCTCTACCTGACCTACAAGCGCGCCCTGCAGCTTTGGATCACCCGCGCCGAAGACCGCGTGGGCATCGGGCAGGTGCCGGACTGGGCGCCTGAGGCGTTTCCGCTAAAGCCCGGCACCACCACCGCCTATATCGAGCGCCTGTCTTGGGCGCAGGGCAGCGAGGCGGTCGAGTTCTCACGCACTTGGTACGACACCCAAAAGGCGCTCTACGTCCAGCGCCTCATCTGAAGGGAGGAGGAATTCCCTATGACGACCCAGACCCTCGCGCGCAGCGAGACACGGACCATCACCTACGGCATCATCGGCTGCGGCATGATGGGGCAAGAGCATCTGCGCAATATCGCGCTGCTCGAGAACACCGCCGTCGGCGCGATCTTCGAGCCCGATGCCGAGATGCGCGCCCATGCGCGGCAGTTCGCCCCGAACGCGCAGTTCGTGGACAGCATCGAGGCGCTGCTGGACGCGGCCGAGATCGACTGCCTGCTGATCGCCAGCCCCAACTTCCGCCATGTGGAGCAGTTGCAGCAGATCGCAGGCAAACGCCCGCTGCCCGTGCTGGTGGAAAAGCCGCTGTTCACTGACCCCGAGCATGCCGCCGCTATCGACGCCTTTGCCGAAAGCTACCCCGCGCCGGTCTGGGTGGCGATGGAATACCGCTACATGCCGCCCGTCGCCAAGCTGCTGGAAGAGGCCGAGGCGGCGACCGGCGGCGTGAAAATGCTGACCATCCGCGAGCACCGCTTCCCCTTCCTCGAGAAGGTCGGCGACTGGAACCGCTTCAACCGCTACACCGGCGGCACCTTCGTCGAGAAGTGCTGCCACTTCTTCGATCTCATGCGGCTGACGCTGAAGTCCGATCCGGTGCGGGTGATGGCGATGGGCGGTCAGGCGGCGAACCATCTTGAAGAGACCTACGCCGGCGAAACCCCCGACATTTTCGACCATGGCTATGTGATGGTCGAATTCGAGAGCGGCGTGCGCGCCATGCTGGAGCTGTGCATGTTCGCCGAGGGCTCGCGCTATCAGGAAGAGATCTCGGCGGTCGGCCCCAAGGGCAAGATCGAGGCGCTGGTGCCGGGGCCGGGGCGCTTCTGGCCCGCGCATCTTGGCGCGGCGCCGGTGCCGCAGGTCATCGTCTCGCCGCGCGAGCCCAAAGGGCCCGAGGTGCGCGAGATCCCCGTCGATCCGACGATCCTCGAAGCCGGGGACCACAACGGTTCGACCTTTTACCAGCATCGCGGGTTCCTTGAGTTGGTGCGCGGCGAGCGCAGCGCCCCCGAGGTCTCCCTGCAGGATGGCAAATGGGCGGTGCTGATGGGCCTCGCGGCGCAGCGCTCGATGACCGAGGGCCGCGCGGTGGATCTGAGCGAACTGACCGGCGCGGCCTAAGCCACGGCGAGCACGAAACTTTCGGCAGGGGCCTTCATAAGGGCCCCTGCCCCACGCATCAGACATCGCTGCAATCCCGGCCTTCGGGCGTGGACGCGACACCCGTCAGCGCTACCTCCCCTCCACAAACCAAGCGCCAAGCTACGCATGCGCAGCCAGGGAGGAGAGCCATGGTTTCGTTCGAACTCAACGGAAAAGATGTGTCCGTCGATGTGCCCGAGGAGACGCCGCTCCTCTGGGTGCTGCGCGACGAGTTGCAGATGACGGGCACCAAATTCGGCTGCGGCATCGCCCAATGCGGCGCCTGCACCGTGATGATGAATGGCATGACCCGCCGTGCCTGCGTGACGCCGGTCTCTATGGTCGACGGCGCCTCGGTCACCACGATCGAGGGCATCGATGGACCCGAAGCCGAGGCGGTGCAAGCCGCATGGGAGGGGCTCGACGTGCCGCAATGCGGCTGGTGCCAATCGGGACAGGTGATGAGCGCCACCGCGCTGCTGCGCGAAGTGCCCAAGCCCAGCGACGAGGACATCGACAACGCCATGGCGGGCAACATCTGCCGCTGCGCCACCTATGTCCGCATCCGCAAGGCGATCCACGACGCCGCCGGCAAGCTGGAGAGCTGAGACGATGACACAGACCTTCGAAAGACTGGCCTTCGCAAAACCAGCCCCCGCAAAACCCGCCGCCGCAAAACCCGCCGCCGCAAAACCCGCCCTGTCCCGCCGCAGCTTCCTTGCCTCATCGGCGGGGCTGGTGATCGGCATGACGCTGCCGCTGGCCGCCCGCGCCCAGTCCGGCGCTGCCGCCGCGCTGAAATCCGGCGCGACGGGGGACGCCACCTTCGCCCCCAACGCCTTTGTCCGCGTCGCTCCTGACGACACGATCACCGTGATCATCAAGCACATCGAGTTCGGCCAAGGCCCGTTCACCGGCCTCGCCACACTGGTGGCCGAAGAGATGGACGCCGACTGGAGCCAGATGCGCGCCGAGAACGCGCCCGCCAACAACGAACTCTACAAGAACCTCGCCTTTGGCATGCAGGGCACGGGCGGATCGACCGCCATGGCCAATTCCTACATGCAGATGCGCAAGGCCGGGGCCGCCGCCCGCGCGATGCTGATAGCCGCCGCCGCCGAGGAATGGGGCGTGCCGGAGGGTGAGATCACCGTCGCCAAGGGCCAGATCAGCCATAGCTCGGGAAAGTCCTCGGGCTTCGGCGCGCTGGCCGAGAAAGCCGCCGGGATGACCCCGCCGGAGGATCCCCCGGTGAAATCGCCGGATCAGTTCGCGCTGATCGGCACCGACCTGCCCAAGCTCGACACCAAAGCCAAGTCCACCGGCACCGCGACCTTCACCATGGATGTCTACCGCGAGGGGATGCAGACCGTCGTGGTGGCGCATCCGCCCAAACTTGGCGCCACCGTCGGCTCCTTTGACGACAGCGCCGCGCTCGAGGTGCCGGGCGTCGAGGCCGTGCGGCAGATCCCGCAGGGCGTCGCGGTCTATGCCCGTTCGACCCATGCCGCGCTGAAGGGCCGCGAGGCGCTGAGCATCGACTGGAACGAGAGCGGGGCCGAGACGCGCTCTTCCGCCGAGATCTTCGAGGCCTTCTCGAAGGCCGCCTCGGAGGGTGGCAAGGACGCGGAAATGCTGGGTGATGGCGCGTCAGCCATCGAGGGCGCGGCGCAGGTGATCGAAGCCGAGTTCCGCTTCCCCTATCTCGCCCATGCCCCGATGGAGCCGCTCGACGGAGTCATCGAAGTGCGCGAGGACGGGGCCGAGGTCTGGATGGGCTCGCAATTTCCTGCGCTCGACAAGCCGACGATCGTGCAGACGCTTGGGCTGCAGCCCGAGGCCCTGCACCTCAACGTGATGTTCGCCGGGGGCAGCTTTGGCCGCCGCGCGCAGGACACCGCGCATTTTGCGGGCGAGTTGGCCGAGGTCGCCAAGGCGGCGGGCGGTCCCGGCGCTTTCAAACTGGTCTGGACCCGCGAGGACGATCTGCACGGCGGCTACTACCGCCCGCTCACCGTTCACAAGATGCGCGCCGGTCTCGACGCCGACGGCAAGCTCACCGGCTGGGAAGACGTGGTAGTCAACCAGTCGATCATGGCGGGCGGGCCGATGGCGCAGATGATGCAGGATGGGATGGACCCCACATCCTACGAAGGCTCGACCAAGATGCCCTATGACCTCGGCAACCTGCGCGTCGGCTGGGCCCAGCAGGAAAGCCCGGTCACGGTGCTCTGGTGGCGCTCGGTCGGGCACACCCATACTGGCTATGCCACCGAGGTGTTTCTCGACATGGTGCTCGAAGCTCAGGGCAAGGACCCGGTGCAGGGTCGGCTCGATCTCCTCCGCGAGGATGCGGGCCGGGATCGCGGCGTGCTCGAGAAAGTCGCCGAGATGGCAGGCTGGGACGGCAACAAGGTCAAGGGCGACAAGGCCTATGGCGTCGCCGTGCACGAAAGCTTCCAGACCTATGTGGCGCAGATTGCCGAGGTTTCGGACGCGGGCGGGCACCCGCGCGTGCACCGCGTCTGGTGCGCTGTCGACTGCGGCGTCGCGGTGAATCCCAACGTGATCCGCGCACAGATGGAGGGCGGCATCGGCTACGGTCTTGGCACCGTGCTGTTCGATGAGATCACACTCGGCGAGGGCGGCGCGGTACAGCAGGCCAACTTCGACAGCTACCGCATGCTGCGCATCCACGAGATGCCCGAGGTGATGGTCGAGATCATTGCCTCGGACGCCGACCCCACCGGCGTCGGCGAGCCGGGGGTGCCGCCCATCGGACCCGCCGTCGCCAACGCTTGGCGCGCGCTGACCGGCAAAGCGGTCACCGACCTGCCCTTCCTCAAGACCATGGAGGCCTGAGCCATGCGCAAGACGATCCTGATGGCGGCGCTGCTCGGCGCCGCACCCGCCCTCTTTGCCCTGCCCACCCTTGCCGAGACGGTGAAAGGGCTGCGCACCGTGGATGAATTCGACGGCATCGAAGATGAGGCCGAGCGCTCGGTCGCGCTCTTCACCGAGATGATGGCGGTGATCGAGCACCCGCGCTGCCTCAACTGTCACCCGGTCGGCGACAGCCCGCGGCAGGGGTTGGACATGCACCCGCATGTGCCGCCGGTGGTCCGAGGAGACGCGGATTTCGGCGCGCCCGGTATGCGCTGCAACACCTGCCACGGCGAGGAGAATTTTGCCTTCACCACCGGCGAAGGATCGATCCCCGGCCATTCACCGTGGCAACTCGCGCCGGTCGAGATGGGCTGGGTCGGCAAGAGCGCCGCAGAGATTTGCGCGCAACTCAAAGACCCTGAGCGCAACGGCGGGCGCAGTATGGAAGACCTGCACGAGCACAATGCCACCGACGGGCTGGTCGGCTGGGGCTGGGATCCGGGCAAGGGTCGCGAGCCTGCCCCCGGCACGCAGGAAATCTTTGGCCAGCTGACGAAAGCGTGGATCGAGACAGGGTCTGCCTGCCCCGAAGGGTGAAGCGGGACATCGCGGCGCGCCTGCGGCCCATGCGCGCGAAGACGGGCCTCGCCGGAGAAACAAGCCGGGGAAACAAGCCGGGGAAACAAACGGCGGGGCCCGTCCTGAGCCCCCGGCGCGCTTAGTGCGCCGGGAGCGGTGCCAAAGGGTCAGAACGACTTTGTCAGCGAGACGTTGAAGGTGCGCGGCTCGCCGCGGAAGTTGAACACCGAGGTGCTGCCGACGCGGGCGTAATACTCTTCGTCGAAGACGTTATCGACGCCCATGCGCAGCACCAGATCATTGTCCCAAGTCTTGGACGCCATCAGATCGACGGTGCTATAGCTCGGCGCTTCGATGCCGCGCGACGAGAACTCGGACATCCAAGTCACCCGGCCGCCAAAGCTCCAGCCCTGCAGCGCGCCTTCGGTGACGTCATAGGCGCCCGACAGCTTGAACATATGCTCGGGCGTGTAGGTCGAGAAGGCATCGCCCTCGTCGTCGCCGTTAAGATATTCGGTCCACGTGTAGGTGTAGCCTGCCGACAGGTGGATGTTTTCGGCAAGTTCCCCGGCCACGCCCAGTTCGAAGCCCTGCGACGAGACTTCTTCCTCGGCCTCGTAATAGTCCTCGTCGACCACCTGCACCGGGCGGTTGACCTCGCGCAGATCAAACAGCGCCGCCGACACGTCGAGCCCGTAAGCCAGCCGCGCTTTGACGCCCAGCTCGACCTGACGGCCCTCGATCGGGTCGAGCAGATCGCCGCTCTTGTCCACTTCGGACTGCGGGATGAAGATCTCGGAGTAGCTGGCATAGAGCGTGGTGTTCGGCGTGACGTCGTAGGTCAGCCCGGCGAAGGGGGTGACCTGCGCATCGACGTCATACTCCTCGGTCGCGACCGCGCCGGTCGAGAGCGTCTCGGTGTCCACGGTGCCGTCGTACCAGCTCAGACGCGCGCCGCCGATCAGGGTCAGCGCCTCCATCGGCTTCACCCGAAGCTGCGTGTAGAGGCCGGTGGATTCCGCCTCGGTCTCGGTCTTGGTGCTGTAGTCCACGTCGGGCTTGGCAACCGACGAGCTGTCCCAATCGTCCAGATCCCAGCTGCCGGAGATGGCGCCGCGAGCCTGATACATGGTGCTGTCGGTCTTCTGCCAATCTGCGCCAACGATGGCCACGCCGGTCCAGCCGCCCAGCTCGAACGGCAGTTCGGTGTGCAGGTCGAGCGCGAGGCTGTCCTGCTCAAAATCGCGGGCCAGCCACGAAAGGCGCGAGATGGTGTTGTCCTCCTCCGCCGCCGAGCCGGCATAGGCGTAGAGGAAATCGGCTTCCTGATGCGAGTTGCGCAGCGAGAATTTCACCCGCCCGCCATTGTCAAAGAAATGCTCGGCAGCGACCACCGCGTCGGTGGTGGCGTTGTCGAAGTCGTTCCAATCCATCGCCGTGGTGGTCGAGGCATCAGTCCAGATCAGATCGTTGTCTTCATAGGTCGGCAGACCGTTGAACGGCGAGATATCGCGCTCCATGTGGCTGAGCGAGAAGGTCAGCTTGGTGTCGGGCGACAGATCCCATGCCAGCGTGCCGTAGAGCGAGGTCACGCCGTTCTCGGTCTCATCCACAAAGCCTTCGCCATCGCCATAGGCCGCCACGAAGCGGCCGCGCAGCGTACCTTCCTCGTTGAGCGCGCCCGACACATCGACCTCGGCCCGCGCCTGCCCGTTGGAATCCGCCGAGATGGTGCCATAACCGGTAAGCTCGGTGGCCGTGGCTTGCTTGAGGCGCATGTTGATCGAGCCCGCAGGCTCACCGGTGCCGATGAACAGACCCGCCGGGCCTTTCAGCACCTCGACGTGGTCGACGATGGAAAGGTCGGGCTGGGTGCCGTAGATCGAGCTGACCGGCGCGGGAAGACCGTCGAAATAGAGGTAATCGAACTCATACCCGCGCGAGAAGATCGACGAGCGGCCCACGTCGTTGTTGAGGATCATGATACCCGGCGTGTCGGCCAGCGCCTCCTCGAGCGCGGTATAGCCCGCGTCTTCGATCACCTTGCGCGTCACCACCCAGCTCGACTGCGGCACATCGCGCGGCGCCATGCTGGCCTTTTCCCCCACCGAGATGCGGTCGGTGGTGTAGCTGTTGGTGCCTTCGGTTTCATAGCTCGCGCTGTCGATGGTGAGCTCACCAAGATAGACATCGTCCTGCGCAAAGGCTGGCGTCGAAAGCGATGTTGAAAGCAGCAAGACCAGTCTGATCGGCCTTCTTGTGGTTGTGGACATTGGACCCTCGTATATTCTGACTATTTTACTAGATTATTACGTGCGAAGCTGCGACACTGCTACTGCCGGACCTTTTCGGAACGTTCAGAGTCCTGTCCGGAAACATCAAACTCGCTGGGGAATTTGCCGAAATGGCGCAGATCGGACGTGCCGAAATCGAACAAGTGCTGCTCGGACGAAGCGCCGACTTCGGCACGACTCTCGCCGCCGGGCAGGTCGCGCTGCGCGGCCGCTGCCTTGGCGCGTCCACCCCGCTGGGCCTGTCGGTGAATCTGCATGACGCCTTTGCCGAGACCAGTTTCGAAACCCGCATGACGCGCCCCGCCAACCTCATGCTGCATCTCGTCCTGGAAGGCTCGGTGTCGGCGCATGTGGATGGCGCCGCCTTTTGCTTTGGTCGCAGCAAGGGCGGCCCGGTGCAGCTGGTTCTGAGCGCAACCGCGCAGCCAACCGACTTCCGGCGGCGCTTTACCGGCGGCCAGCGGCTGCGGAAGATCACTGTCGCCCTGTCTTGGGATTGGCTCGCCCGGCACGAGCTAGGCATGGACGACGTGCTCGAAGGGCGCGCGCATCGGTATGAGGCATGGCCCGTGCCGCAACAGGAAATCGCGCAGGCGGAGAAGCTGCTGGCCCCGATGGAGGAAGGCACGCGCCGCGCCGCCCGCGTTCTGGAGCAAGAGGCCTTTGCCCTGTCGCTCGTGCGCTTTGCGATGGCCTCGCTGCTGCATGTGGGGCCGGATCTGACGCGCGCCGAACGCGACCGGCTGGCTCGGATGGAGGCCTTTGCCAGCGCGCCGGGGCCGATGCCCGAGCTTGATCTCGTGGCGCGCTCCGGCGGGATCAGCGTGTCGACCATGCGCCGGATGTTCGAAAAGGCCTATGGGCAGACGGTGAAGGCGCGGCTGCGCGAGGTGCGGATGGAAAAGGCCGCCGCGGCGCTGCGCGCGGGGGCCTCGGTGCTGGAGGCCGCGCATGTGGCGGGCTACGAGACCCCCGCCGCCTTTGCCACGGCGTTTCGCAAGGCCAAGGGCATGCCGCCGTCGCATCTGGCGCGCACGCCGCGCGCCTTGCGGATGGATCGCAGCTGAAGACGCATCGAGTGGCCGATATGTGGCGCGCCCGCGCCTGTCGCGCCGCGCGATGATCCCCACCACAGCAGAAGCATTGATCCCTCCCGCCAAGGCCCGTTAGGCTTTCCTATGAACAAGCCGCGTCAAAGGCTGGAGGCAGAGCAGAATGAAAGCGACACGAACCATTGGACCTGCCCTTCTGATGGGGACGGCGCTTCTCATGCTTGCGGCCTGCGGCGGAGGGCGGCGGTCGCACACTCCCGGAGAACTGGAATGCATGGAACGCGCCATGTACTTCGAGTCGATCCGCTCCAGCCGCGACGGCATGATCGCCGTCGGCAGCGTGGTGATGAACCGTGTGGCCTCGAGCGATTTTCCCGGCTCGGTCTGCGGCGTGGTCGGGCAGAAGAACCAATTCGCCCCCGGCGTCATGACCCGCGAGATGAGCGGCTCTTCGATGCTGGCGGTGCGCGAAGCGGCGCTGTCGGTACTGCAGGGAGAACGCCACCCGCTGATCGGCAACGCGCAGTTCTTTCACGCGGCGAGTTACCGGGCCTCCTACAACAACATGCATTACGTGCTCACCACCGGGGGCAACGCCTTTTACGAAAAGCGCCGCCCCGAGTTCGTGACGCGCCCGAACCCGCCGGGGGCACTGGAAGGCATCACCGCGCGCCTTTGACTGCGCCCGCCACGTTTCCGAATACAATTGAAACACCGACGGGCATCGGGCCGGCATCGGGGTGAAACGCAATCGGCGCAGGGTTTGAGTGTCGAAACACTTCCCAGAAAGGCCGATCCGATGAGCCCCCAAAAGACCCCCACGCGCCGCCCGCAACCGCACCCCGGCCCGCGCATGCCGCAGACATGGCGCTTCACCGACTGGGCGTCGATCTGACGGCGCTCAGTACGCCCCCAGGCCGCCCTCAGCCCACCCTCAGACCCTGGCCACGGCAAAGAACGCAGGCGCGTCGAAGGACACCGTGCCATCGCTGTTGCGGTATTTGCCCAGCCTCTCCTCCGCCGCCTTTTCCAAAGATCGCATGACCTCCGGCGTCGCCATATCGGCAAGCGTCCAGCCACCGATCTCGGTGTCGAGCCATGTCTTCAGTGACCTATGGCGCACCTGCCCGGTCTTGTGGATGATCTCGGCACCGCCCAGCCCCGCTTGCTCAAGCAGCGCTGCAAGCGCCGTCTCATCGCCAAGGCAGAACGGCACCTTGAGCGCCTCGCCCGCCTCGGGGCCCATCACCTCCTGAAGCAGCGGGATGAGGTCGTTGTATCCCGGCGATTTCTCCCACGCCTCAAAGACCGCCACGGCGACGCGCCCTCCCGGGCGGCAGACCCGTGCCATCTCGCGCAGCGCAGCCACGCGGTCCTGCAGGAACATCAGCGCGAATTGGCAGGTCACCGCGTCGAAACTGTCGTCAGCGAAGGGCAGCGCCTCTGCCGCTGCATGCTGAAAATCTATATGCGGCTCAATCTCGCGCGCCACGGTGAGCATGCCCTCGTTGATGTCCACCGCCGAGACGCTGGCCCCGCGCTTGAGCGCCGCGCGCGCGACCACCCCGGTGCCCGTGGCCACGTCCAGCAGCCTGCCCCCGCCGTGCAGCCCGGCGGCCTCCACCAGCCACGGCCCGAACTGTCCAAAAAGCGCGGGAACGAAAAACGCCTCATACACGCGGGCCGCCTCAGCCGAGATTTGCCCCGTTTCTGCGTCTACCTCCGACTTGCCCATGACCTCCTCCTGTCGTTCGAGCATCGGTGCGCGCAGTATAGCACGGACAGCCCCAAAGCCGCGCCCGCGCAGCTCTCCGCCAAGGCAGCAGGGCAGACCCTCGTCGCCATTCCTTTGACCTTCGGCGCGTGGCAGGCTGACAGGCGCGCGCTTGATGCCGCATGTCTTTGCCCGAAAGGCTCTTTCACCATGTCCCAGCCCGAGATGATCACCGTGGAAACCACGGTCGCCTGCTCTCCCGCCGAAGCCTGGCACGCGTTCACGACGCCCGAGGCGATCATGGCGTGGAACTTTGCCTCGCCCGATTGGCACTGCCCTGCGGCGCGCGTGGACCTGCGAGTCGGTGGCAAGCATTGGGCGCGGATGGAGGCGAAAGACGGGTCGTTTGGCTTTGACCTCACCGCCACCTATGAGGCGGTCGACCCGCCGCATGTGCTGGCGCTGCGGCTCGACGATGGCCGCCTCGCCCGCACGGTGTTTGAGCCGGGGCCGGGTGGCACCGAGGTGACCACCCAGTTTGATCCCGACCCCGAGGCTTCGGTCGAGATGCAACAGGGCGGCTGGCAGGCGATCCTCGACAATTACAAGCGCTACGCCGAGGCGAAGACGCCGAAGACCTGAGGGGGTCCGCCCCCAAGACAGAGCACCTGACAGCCCAGCCGACAGCCTGCCAAACGGCGGAAAACCGCCCCTAGCACCGCCCCAAAGCCACGCCTGTAGACTGGGACGCGCTCTTCGCTAAGTCTCTGTGTCCGCAGGAAAGCAGCTGGGGTTCCCTTTCGGCATCCTGCGATTGTTGAAGGTCCGCCCCATTCACGCCCCGATAAGCGGGCATTGGGGAGGTGGCGCCGCTTGTCTTGCGGCGCCGAAAGACGGCAGGGAGGACGTGATGTTCGGAATTTTCAAAGTGGGCGTCTCGGCGCTGGTGCTCTCGACATGTGTGGTCGCGCCGGTCGCGACCCTCGCAACGGTGGGCGCGGCGCATGCGAAGAACAATGGCAACGGCAAAGGCGGCGAGAAGGGCAACTCCGGCAAGGGCAAAGCCAACGGCCACAGCAAGGCCAAGTCCAATGGCGGCGGCAACAAGGGCGGCACCAGCAACGGACGGCAGACCAGCGCGCACCTCGGCAAAGCCATCCGCGATGATTTCAGGTCGCTCGGTCAGAGCCTGAGGAAGAGCGCGCTTGGAGACCTGCTCGGGGTGACCGGCAGCCGCGGCGCGCAACGCACAGCCACCGTCCAGCGGCAGGCCCCGAAAGCGCAGCGGGTGTCGCTGTCCCCCACCCGATCCGCCCCGGAACGCTCGATGCGCCCGCCACTGCAGCGCACGGCGCTGCGCGAAACCCCGGAACTGGCCGAAGACTACGATGCCCTGCATCCGCGCAACCTCGGCAAGCTCAACGGCGCGCTCAACTCCAGCCCGCAGGCCAAGGCGGCGCATATCGCCAATGGAACCTATGCCACCGGCAGCGGTCCGGTGAGCCTTGCCGCCGCGCTGGCGGTCGCCGACCATAACCTCATAGAAGCCGCCAATGCGCTCGAAACCTACGACGCGGCGCAGCGCACGCTCGATCTGGCCGATGCCTTCGCCTTGGTCGAGAACCGCCCGACCGAGGCGGAGCGGGCCGTGGCCCTTGCGACGCTGGAAGACCCCGAGGCGACCGAAGCCGAAAAGCTCGCGGCGCAGGACGTGCTCGATTATCCCGATACCACCGCCGCCGAGGCCGAGATCGCCGGGCTGGACCGCCCAAGCGCGCGAGACCTGTACGACGCTCAGGAGGTGATCGACGCGGGCATTCCCGAAGAGCACGACCTGACCAATGCGGCCAATTCGGTCGCCGACGCGGAAACCGCTGTGCTCGCCGCCTATAAGGACATCCTGCCTGCGGAATACGAAGGAGATGTGCTGAGCGCGGTGCGGGCCTCCAATCCCGACGATGACACCGTCGCCGCCGCGCTGCAGGGCACTGCGCCGCTGAACCCGGACGCACTTGAGGAGGCCGAGCACTACGAGGCGGAGCGTTACGAAGACGCCGAGCTTTACGACGACGAAACCGTTTTGCTGGTGCCGTCCGACCGATACGCCGACTGATCCCCAAAGCCAGATGACGCGCCGGGCTCTGTCCCGGCGCGCCCCGCGCTTCTGCTCTGCTACCCGCCCCATCCAAGACGTCCCGAGACTTCAAAGTTCCCTTTATGTTCTGAATTCGTTATTCTGCCCTGACAGAACGTTGCCGCAAGGCAGGATCGGGCAAGATCGGGCAAGGCAGAACCGGGCAGGACATGGCACAGGCAGACACTCTTCAGAACCCTCTCGCGGCGCTGAACGACGCGCAGCGCGCCGCCGCCACCTTCGGCATCGCCCCCGGCGACACGCGCGCCGGGCCGCCGCTGCTGGTGATCGCGGGCGCGGGCTCTGGCAAAACCAGCACGCTGGCGCACCGCGTGGCGCATCTGCTCCTGAACGGCGCCGATCCGCAGCGCATCCTTCTGATGACCTTCTCGCGCCGCGCCGCCACCGAACTGACCCGCCGGGTCGAGGCGATCACCACCCGCGCCATGGGCACCGCCATCGTCGCCGAGGCGCTGACATGGGCGGGCACCTTCCACGCCATCGGCGCGCGGTTGCTGCGCGAGCATGCGCCCGCGATCGGGCTGAACCCCGAGTTCTCGATCCACGACCGCGAGGACAGCGCCGACCTGATGAACCTCTGCCGCAACGCCCTCGGCTTTTCACAGGCCGAAAAGCGCTTTCCGGCCAAGGGCACATGCCTTGCGATCTATTCGCGCGCGGTGAATGCGGGCGCGCCGCTGGAGGAGGTGCTGCGCGACCACTTCCCGTGGTGCGCCATGTGGGAAGACGAGCTGAAACGTCTCTTCGGCGCCTATGTCCGAGCCAAGCAAGAGCAGAACGTGCTCGACTATGACGACCTCTTGCTGGCCTGGGCGCAGGTGATGTCGGACGCCGAGTTTGCCGCGCATATCGGCAGCGCGTGGGACCATGTGCTGATCGACGAGTATCAGGACACCAACCGCCTGCAGGCGCGCATCCTCATGGCGCTGAAACCCGATGGCCGCGGGCTGACCGTGGTGGGCGACGATGCGCAATCGATCTATGCCTTCCGCGCCGCGACCGTGCGCAACATCCTCGACTTCCCCGCCGCCTTCACGCCGCCCGCCGATGTCATCACGCTTGACCGCAACTACCGCTCGACCGTGCCCATCCTGGAGGCCGCCAACGCGGTGATCGGTGAGGCCCGCGAGCGCTTTACCAAGAACCTCTGGACCACCCGCGCCTCTGCCGAGAAACCGCGGCTCGTCACGGTGAACACCGAGGCCGATCAGGCGCGCTATATGGTGGACCGCATCCTTGCGGACCGCGAGACCGGCACCACGCTGAAACAGCAGGCGGTGCTCTTCCGCACCTCCAGCCATTCGGTGCAGCTCGAGGCCGAGCTGACCCGCCGCAATGTGCCTTACGTGAAATTCGGCGGGCTGAAGTTCCTCGACAGCGCCCATGTGAAGGACCTGCTGTCGGTGCTGCGCCTCGCCCGCAATCCGCGCGACCGGGTGGCGGGGTTCCGGGTGCTGCAACTGATCCCCGGCATCGGGCCAAAGTCGGCGGCGAACATTCTGGACGCGCTCGATCTTGCGCCCGATCCCGCCGCCGCGCTGAACGATGTCGCCCCGCCCGCCAAAGCCGAGGCCGACTGGCCCGGTTTCGTCACCGCGATGACCACCCGCGCGCCATGGCCCGCCGCCATCGGCCTTGCCCGCGCATGGTACGAGCCGCATCTGGAGCGCATCCACGAGGATGCCGACACCCGCCGCAACGACCTGCTGCAGCTTGAGCAAATCGCCGCGGGCTACCCTTCGGCCGAAGCCTTCCTGACCGAGCTGACCCTCGATCCGCCCGATGCCACCTCGGACCGCTCGGGCGTGCCACTCAAGGACGAGGATTATCTCATCCTCTCGACCATCCATTCGGCCAAAGGGCAGGAGTGGAAATCGGTCTATCTGCTCAACGCCGTCGACGGCTGCATCCCCTCGGACCTCGGCACCGGCACCACGCAGGACCTCGAGGAAGAGCGCCGCCTGCTCTATGTCGCGATGACCCGCGCCAAGGACCGGCTGACGCTGGGCCTGCCGCTGCGGTTCTACGTCACGCAGCAGCGGCGCGGCGGTGACCGGCATGTCTATGCCACGCGCACCCGCTTCATCACCCGCGAGATGCTGGAGCATTTCGACAGCGCCCATTGGTCGCCCGCGCCGCAGCCCGGCGCGGCGGCTCCGGCACCGGGCCGGATCGACGTCGCCGCCAAGATGCGCGACATGTGGGGCTGAGCAAGGCTCAGCCCGCCGCCGCGATCACCACGTCACGCGCCCCCTCGCGCAGCAACCCCTGCGCCGCGCGCCACGCCCGCAGGCCGCTTGCACAGACCAGCACGGTGCGACCCTTGGCGGCGACTACGCTGCGGCCAACCTCCTCCAGCGCCATTCTCTCGGCCCAAGGCACCGGCAGGTGGGGCGCCTCGTCAGGGCCGCGAAGGTCGATCACCCGGTCGCGCTCGGTCAGGTCGCAAAGCGCGACCACCTTCGGACCGGCCACCTCCGGCTCGGGCGCGCCATCGAAGCGAAACCCAGCCGGCCGCCACGCCCCGGCATCCAGCGTCAGCATCTGCCCCAAAGGCGAAGGCACATGCCCAAGCAGCACCGCCAGCGCCATTTGCGCCTGCAACGCGCCGAGCGCCGCCACCACCGGCCCCATCACCCCCGCCGAGGCGCAGCTCTGCACCCGGCCGGGCAGGTCGGGAAACACCGCGCGATAGCTTGGCGCTCCGCCGCAAAAGCCCCCCACATAGCCCGAGGTTCCGACCACCGAGGCGCTGATCAGCGGCAGATCCGCCGCAAGGCAAAGGTCCGACAGCGCGTAGGTCACCGCCACGCTGTCGGCGGCATCCACCACCAGATCGGCCGTTCTGATCTCTTCGCCCGCCAGCGCCGGGTCGAGCCGCGCCACCCGTGGCCGCGCCGTGCAGCCGGGGTTCAGCGCCGCGAGCCGCTCCGCCGCCACCTCGGCCTTGGGCCGCCCGAGGTCCGCCATGGCATAAAGCGTCTGGCGGTGCAGATTGCTTTCTTCCACCACGTCGGGATCGACGATGCGGATCGCGCCAACGCCCGCCCCGGCGAGCAGCGGCAGCAGCGCCGAGCCAAGCCCCCCGGCGCCGACAACCAGCACCCGCGCCGCGGCCAGCCGCGCCTGCCCCGCCGCACCGACACCGGGCAGGCAGATTTGCCGCGCGTAACGGCTCATGCGAGCACCTTGCGCGTCGCGGCGATCCACTCGCGGCAGCGCGCCTCGGGGTCCGCGGCCTGCTGAATGTCGGTGACCACCGCCGCGCTGTCCGCCCCAGCGGCAAAGAGGTCCGGCAGGCGCTGAGGCGTCAGCCCGCCGATGCCCACCAGCGGCACATCGCCCGCGCGGCGCTTCCAAGCACGCACCCGGTCCAGCCCCTGCGGGCCCCATTTCATCTTCTTGAGCAGCGTCGGATAGACCGGTCCCAGCGCCACATAGGCCGGATCCAGCGCCAACGCGCGCTCAAGCTCGGCCTCATCATGGGTCGACAGGCCAAAGCGCATATTCGCGCGGCGCAGCGCGGCGAAATCGGCACCGTCCATATCCTCTTGCCCCAGATGAACGAAACGGCAGCGCAGGTCGAGCGCGAGGCGCCAGTGATCGTTGACCACAAGCTGCGCGCCATGCACGGCGCAAAGGTCGCGGGCACGGGCGATCTGCCGCCGCAGTTCTTTCTCGGGCAGGTCCTTGAGCCGCAGCTGCACCAGTTTGACCCCCTGCGGGACCAGCAGTTCGAGCCGGTTCACATGGCCGGTGATCAGGTAAAAGCGATCGAGCCCCATCATGCCAGATCCGCCATGCCGAAGATCGGCGTCGAGGCCTCGGCCATGTCGCGGCGCGGCATCAGCCCCGCCTCATACGCCAGCCGCCCCGCGTGAACCGCCTGACCAAAAGCCCGCGCCATGCCCACCGGGTCCAGCGCCTTGGCCACGGCGGTGTTCAGCAGCACCGCGTCGAAGCCCATTTCCATCGCCTCCATCGCTTGGCTCGGCGCGCCGATCCCGGCGTCGATGACCAGCGGCACGCCCTTGAAATGCGCCCGCATGCTCCGCAGCGCCTCGCGGTGCCGCAGCCCCTGCCCCGAGCCGATCGGCGCCCCCCAAGGCATCAGCACCTCGCAGCCCGCCTCCAGCAGCTTCTCGCCCACGATCAGATCCTCGGTGGTATAGGGGAACACCTCGAACCCCTCAGCACAGAGGATGCGCGCCGCCTCGACCAGCGCGAAGGGATCGGGCTGCAGCGTGTCGGCATGGCCGATCACCTCGAGCTTGATCCAATTGGTCCCGAAGATCTCGCGCGCCATCTGCGCCGTGGTCACCGCCTCGCGCGCGGTATGACAGCCCGCGGTGTTGGGCAGCAGGCGGCAGCCGGTGCCCGTGAGCAGATCGCGGAACGCAGCGCCGCCCGCCCCCTCGCGCCGCAACGACACGGTGATCACCCCGGCGCCCGAGGCCGACACCGCCTCTGCCAGCACCGCCGGTGAAGGGTATTGCGCCGTGCCCAGCATCAGCCGCGACGGCAGGTCAACGCCATAAAACATCGCTCAGCCCCCCTGCATCGGCGACAGAACTTCGACCTTCGCGCCCTCGCTCAGCGGCGTTGCGGCGCGCAGCCCGCGCGGCACGAAGGCCCCGTCGAGCGCGGTGGCGACACTGCCTGCGTCCACGCCCTGTTCGGCCAGAAGCCCCTCCAGCGTCTTGGCAGTCGTGGCCAGCCTCTGGCCGTTGAGATCAATTTGCATGGGTCTTCTCCCTTTGCGCCACGATCTCATCCGCCAGATCCTCGGCAAGGACCGGCGCCATAAGAAACCCGTGGCGATACATACCGTTGAGATGAATGCGTCCCGGCGTGCGGCGCAGCGCCGGAAGATTGTCGGGGAACGCCGGGCGCAGCCCCGCCCCCGCCGAGATCAGCGCCGCATCGGCAAAGCCGGGGTGCACCGTGTAGGCCGCCGACAGCAGTTCCATCACCGCGCGGGCGGTGACCGGGCCGGGGTCCGCGCTTTCGATCATCGTCGCACCGATCATGTAGCGCCCCGCGGCGCGCGGCACGATGTAGCAGGCAAAGCGCGGGTGCAGCAGCCGAATGGTGCGGGTCAGCCGCACGCCGGGTGCATGAAGCTCCAGCATCTCGCCCCGCACCGCGCGCAGATCGGGCAAACGGTCCCGCGCCGCCATACCCCGGCAATCCACGATGCGCCCCGAGGGCGCGCCGCCATGCCTCCGCACCCCGCGCGCGGCAAGCGCCGCGCGCAGATCCGCCATGGCCGCGCCCGGATCGAGATGCGCCTCTTCGGCAAAGAACAGCCCCGAGGCGAAGCGGCCCGAAAGCTCGGGTTCCAACGTGCCGGGATCGACGAGGGTCTGGCCGGTGGTGGCGCGGGCAAAGCGGGTCAGCTCCGCCCGGTCGCGCGGCGGGGCGAGGACCAGCGTGCCGCTCTGGCGAAAGCTCGCCGTGCGTGCCCGCCACCAGCCAAGCGCCGCCTGTCCGCGCCGGGTGATCTCGGGCGGGGCGCTCTCCCCCTCGCAGAAGGGTGCCAGCATCCCGCCCGCCAGCTTTGAGGCGGGTGGCGGCGCACCCTCGGGCACGATCAGCTCCACCTCAAGGCCGCGCTCGGCCAGCGCCAGCGCGGCGCAAAGCCCCGCTACACCGCCGCCAAGCACAGAAATCCTTTCGTCCATCGCGCGCTCCTCCTCACAAAGCCCCAAACCAAAGGACCCAAGCCAAAGACCCAAAGCCGAGGATGGACGGAGAAAGGGGCCACAGGCCCCGCGCATATGGATGCACAACAGGGCCCGATGGCCCGAAAGGACCACCCCGCGCGTGCTGCTTCGGAGAAGATTGCCCTTCGGTCTTCCTACGCCAGCGTCAACTGGGTCAGGTTCAAAGGGTCGCGTCACCGGGACGCCGCGGCGTCCCTGTCAGCCTCTCAGTCCCCATGGCGGGACTCCCCTGACGTTGGCCCGAGCATAGGCGCTGAGTGCCGCCGGTCAATCACCGAAATACGCCGCCTGTGCCCGGTCATCCGGCGCGGCTGCCTGCGACACAATGGTTCACTTTATCGCCCCGCCGCCTTGTCCTTAGGTCAGCTTGGGTCTAATGCCGGACGTCGGCACAAGACCCTGAGGAGGAGCAGGTCATGCTCGACCAGACCACCATCGCCGACACGCTCGGCCGCCATTACGACCTCGCACCCTCGCTCGAGGCGGCGGAACGGCTTGGCGATCTCTACGCCAGCATGAGCCGCGTCGTGACGCCCGCCGACTGGGCGATCCACGCCCCCTATGTCGAGGCGATCAACCGCCTGAAGAGAGAGCGCAACGCCGTCGTTCTGGCGCATAACTACATGACGCCGCAGATTTATCACGGCATCGCCGATGTCGTGGGCGACAGCCTGCAACTGGCGATCGAGGCCACCAAGGTGAAGGCCGATGTGATCGTGCAATGCGGTGTGCATTTCATGGCCGAGACCTCGAAGATCCTCAGCCCCGAGAAGACCGTGCTGATCCCCGATATGGACGCGGGCTGTTCGCTGGCCGAAAGCATCACCCCCGAGGGAATCGCCGAGATGCGCCGCCGCTATCCGGGCGCGCCGGTGGTCACCTATGTGAACACCTCCGCCGAGGTGAAGGCGGCGTCGGACATCTGCTGCACCTCGTCAAACGCCGCGCAGATCGTCGCCGCGCTCGACGCCGAGACGGTCATCATGACCCCCGACAAATACCTCGCGCAGAACGTCGCCAAGCAGGTGCCGCAAAAAAACATCGTCTGGTACGACGGCTCGTGCATCGTGCACGAACGCTTCACCGCCGCCGAGTTGCGCGACTTCCGCAGCTGGCAGCCCGACACCCGCATCATCGCCCACCCCGAATGCCCGCCCGACGTGGTGGCCGAGGCAGATTTCTCCGGCTCCACCGCCGGGATCATCGACTATGTGAACCGCGAGCAGCCGGGCAAGGCGATGCTGGTCACCGAATGCTCGATGGCCTCGAACATCTCGGACGCGCTGCCGGGCGTGGAGTTCGTCGGCCCGTGCAACATGTGCCCCTACATGAAGATGATCACCCTCGAGAAGGTGCTGTGGTCGCTGCACAGCATGGAGGGCGCGGTCGAGGTCGATCCCACCATCGCCGAAGGCGCGCGGCTGGCGGTGCAGCGGATGATCGATCTGTCGCAGCGCAGCGCTGCCTGAGCCCATGCAAGAGATATCCACCGGCCGGGTGGTGATCGTCGGCGCCGGTCTTGCGGCGCTCTACGCGGCGCTGGCGTTGGCGCCGCGCCCGGTGTTGCTGGTCTCGCCCGATCCGCTGGGCAGTGGCGCAAGCTCGGCGTGGGCGCAGGGTGGGGTCGCCGCCGCCATGGCGCAGCCCGACAGCCCCGAAGCCCATGCCGCCGACACGCTGCGCGCCGGGGCGGGCATCGTCGACGCGGAGGTGGCGCGCTCGGTCACCCGCGAGGCGCGGGACCATATCCTCACCCTCACCGATCTCGGCGCGCCCTTCGACCGCGACGCGGCGGGCGGCTACCTGCTGTCGCGCGAGGCCGCCCATGCCTTTGCCCGCGTGGTGCGGGTGCGCGGCGATCAGGCCGGGGCCGAGATCATGCGCGCGCTGGCCGCGCAGCTGCGGCAGACGCCTTCGGTGCAATTGCTCGAGGGCTGGCTCGCCACCGGGCTGCGCAGTGCGGCGGGGCGGGTCAGCGGCGTCGAACTGGCGCCCTCGGGCGGCGGCGCGCCCGTCGCCGTGACCGCTCCGGCGGTGCTCTTGGCGGGCGGCGGCTCTGGCGGGCTTTATGCGCTGACCACCAACCCCGCGCGCATCCGCGGGCAGGTTGCCGGGCTTGCCGCCCGCGCGGGCGCGGTGATGGCCGACATGGAGTTCGTGCAGTTCCACCCCACCGCCATGGACATCGGGCTCGATCCCGCGCCGCTGGCCACCGAGGCGCTGCGCGGCGAGGGGGCGGTGCTGATCAACCGGCTGGGCGAGCGCTTCATGGACGGGCAGCATCCCGATCGCGAACTGGCGCCGCGCGACGTGGTTGCCCGCGCGGTCTATGCCCAAAGCCGCGCCGGGCTGCGCCCCATGCTCGACACGCGCGCCGCGCTCGGCGAACGCATCCATCAGGAGTTTCCGGGCGTCGCCGCCGCCTGCGCCCGCGCCGGGATCGACCCGGCGCAGCAGCCCATCCCGGTGGCCGCCGCCGCGCATTACCATATGGGCGGCATCGAGACCGACGCCGCCGGGCGCAGTTCTCTGCGCGGGCTCTGGGCCTGCGGTGAGGTCGCCTCGACCGGCCTGCACGGCGCCAACCGTCTGGCCTCGAACGGGCTGCTGGAGGCGCTGGTCTACGCCCGCCGCTGCGCCACCGATATGGCCGCCGCGCTTGGCGAGGCGAGCGAGGCGACCGACGCGCCAGAGCTCATCCTGCCGCAGACCGGCCCCGCCGAGGTTCCCGACCCCGCTCTCGTCGCCCGGCTGCGCGCGGCGATGACGGCGGGTGCGGGGGTGATCCGCGACGCCTCGGGCCTTTCCGCCTGCCTGCGCGAGATCGCCGAGGTCGAGGCCGCGCAGCCGCATTGCACGGCGCTGCGCAACATGACCGCCACAGCAACGCTGATCGCTGCCGCCGCGCTGGCGCGGACCGAGAGCCGCGGCGCGCATTTCCGCTCGGACGCCACGCAAGCAACAACCGAGACCGGCTCCCGCAGCCGCATGACCCTGACGGAGGCCCTGCGCCTTCGCGATACGCTCCAGAAGGAACCCGCCTGATGTCCCTGCCCCCGCTGCCCGACATGATCCTCGACCCGCTGGTGCGCAGCGCGCTGATGGAGGATCTGGGCACTTATGGCGATCTGACCACCCGCACGGTGATCCCCGAGGGCACGCGCTACACCGCGCGGCTCTGCGCCCGCGAGCCGGGCGTGGTGTCGGGGATGCAGATCGCCCGCATGGCGTTTCACATGGTCGATCCTTCGCTGGTGCTGACCCAGCACAAGCTCGATGGCGATCCGATCACCCCCGGCGACGTGCTGATGGAGATCTCTGGCCCCGCCGCCTCGATCCTCTCTGCCGAGCGCGTCGCGCTGAACTTCGCGGGCCGTCTGTCGGGGGTCGCCACGATGACTGCGGCCTTCGTCGCCGAGACCCGCGGCACCGACACGCGCATCACCTGCACCCGGAAAACCACGCCCGGCCTGCGCCTCGTCGAGAAACAGGCGGTGCTGCACGGCGGCGGCTTCAACCACCGGTTCTCGCTGTCCGATGCCATTCTGGTGAAGGACAACCACATCGCCGCGGCGGGGGGCATCCGCCCGGTGCTGCAGGCGATCAAAGGGCAGGCCTCGCATATGGTGCGGGTGGAGATCGAGGTGGATACGCTCGATCAGCTGGCCGAAGTGCTGGACGAGGGCGGCGCCGACGTGGTGCTGCTCGACAATATGGACACGCCCACCCTGCGCGAGGCGGTGGCGATGACCGCGGAGCGGCTGGTCCTCGAAGCCTCGGGCAACATGAAGCTCGAGCGCATCGCCGAGGTCGCGGCCACCGGGGTCGATTACATCTCCTCGGGCGCGCTGACCCATTCGGTGTCGACCCTCGATCTCGGGCTCGATTTCTGACGGTGGCGGGGCGCGCCTGCCCCGCCTGCGCAGATCTGCACGCTGCGCCAGCGCCCTAGGGTGCGCACAGCTGTTGCGGCACGCGCCGGAAGGCGCTCTACTCGGAGCCAGCGGACTCACGGGTGGAGCGGCAGATGAGCGACAACCCCTACGACGTGCTTGGCGTGTCCAAGACCGCCAGCGCGGATGAGATCAAGAAGGCCTATCGCAAGATCGCGAAGGAGAGCCATCCCGACCTGCACCCCGGCGATGGGACGGCCGAGGCTCGGTTCAAGGCTGCGGGCGCGGCGTTCGAACTGCTCAAGGACCCGGAAAAGCGCGCCCGCTTCGACCGCGGCGAGATCGACGCCAGCGGGCAGGAACGCCCGCAGGAACGCCAGTTCTACCGCGATTTTGCCGAGCAGCCCAACAACCCTTACCGTCAGGGCCCACGCTATGAGGGCTTTGGCGACGAGGCCGACATCTTCGCCGAGTTCCTGCGGCGGCAGCGCGGCCACCCCGGCGAGGGCTACCAAGAGTACAGCTTCCGCGCCCGCGGCGCCGATGCGCAATACGCGCTGGAAGTGCCCTTCCTCGAGGCGGCCAACGGCGGCAGCATGCGCATCACGCTGCCCGGAGGCGGCAATCTTGAGGTTAAAATTCCCAAGGGCGTGGCCGATGGCACCACGCTGCGGCTGCGCGGCAAAGGCGGCCCCGGTCATGGCGGCGGTGCCCCCGGCGACGCCTATGTGACGCTGTCGGTCAAACCGCATGCGATCTTCACCCGCGACGGCGACGACATCGTAATCACCCTGCCGATCACCCTCTATGAGGCCGTGCTTGGAGCCAAGGTCGAGGCGCCGACGATTGCCGGGCCGGTCAAGGTGACGGTGCCCAAAGGGGCCAGCAGCGGACAGGTTCTGCGCCTGCGCGGGCGCGGCGTGGCGCGCGCGGGCCGCCCCGCCGGCGATCAACGGATCGAATTGCAGGTCGTCATGCCCAAGGAGGTGGACGCCGCATTGAGCCGCTTCATGGAAAGCTGGAGCCAAACCCACGCCTATGATCCGCGCAAAGACTGGAGGGCCAAGGCATGACCAGCGTCTTCTATTCCGAAGAAGAGGTGATCGCCGCCGTCGCGCGGCTCGACCGCACGCGTCTCAGCCGGTTTCTGCGGGCCGAGGTGATCGCGCCCGCCGAGACCGAGGGCAGAGCGGTCTATCGGCAGGTCGATGTCGCCCGGATGGAGCTGCTCTGCGATCTCTGCGACGATTTCGACCTGAACGACGATGCGCTTGGCCTCGTGATGCATCTCGTCGACCAGTTGCACGGCACGCGCAACGATCTGCGCGCCCTGATGCAGGCGCTTGGCGACGAGCCCGCAGAGGTCAAATCCCGCGTGCAGGGCCGACTCGCGCGCTGAGCCTCGCGCCCGCGTTCGCCAAAAACGCCGCAGTCCCCCTCTCCGCCTCGCGCTTCGGGGTGCAGCCCTTCTGCCGCAGCTGCCGCTGCGGCATTTGATTCAACCCGTCCATTTTTCGGACTATACTGCGCCAAAGTCGCCTAAATATTATGCACTTCATGTCTCGGGTGAGGTTTAATCGCTCACAGCCTTCCTTACGGATACAGGTGGTATACTGAAAGTCCGCAGATCGCGGTGAGCGGTCATCGTGAAAAACGCCAACAGGGGTTCTCTAAATGAAACATGGAATCGGCATCGCCATCGCCAGCTTGGGCATCACGCTGGGCTCGGCTGTCGCGGCACAGACAGCATGGGACATGTCCGTGGTCTGGCCGGAAGGCAACTTCCACACCAAGAACGCGATGACCTTCGCAGAGCAGGTCGCCGAAGCCACCGATGGCGACGTGCAGATCACCGTGCACTCGGGCGGCGCGCTTGGCATCAAGGGCCCCGAAGGCATGGCCGCCGTGCGTGACGGTCTGGTGCCGATCGCCGACATCCTGATGAGCCAGCAGGTCGGCGAGAACCCGGCGCTGGGTGTCGAAACCCTGCCCTACCTCGCTCCGACGCTTCCCGACCTCGCGCTGCTGCACAAGTTCTACCGCCCAATGGTCGAGGACATCGCCGAAGGCATGAACCAAAAGCTGCTCTACATGACCCCGTGGCCCGGTCAGGCGGTCTATTCGCCGAACAAGATCGAGACCATCGAGGATCTCAAGGGTCTGACCATCCGCGTCGTCGACGCCAATGGCGACGCCTTCTTCAACGCGCTCGGCGCCGCGCCGCTGCAGATGCCGTGGGGCGAAGTGGTTCCCTCGCTCGCCGCTGGCACCATCAAGGGCGTGACCACCTCGTCGTCGTCCGGCGTCGATGGCGCCTTCTGGGAGTTCATGGACAACATGAGCACCTTCAACTGGCAGGCCTCCTCGAACATCGTCACCGTGAACCTCGACGCGTGGAACGCGCTGGACGTCGAAGATCAGGAAGCGATCGAAGCAGTGGCCGCCTCGCTCGAGGGTGACTTCTGGCTGAACTCGGCCAATGAGGACGCCGCCAAGATCGCCACGCTCAAAGAGAACGGCATGACCGTCTCGGCCCCGTCCAAAGAGCTTCAGGCCGCGCTGATCGAGGCCGCCCGCCCGCTCTGGGACGCGTTCAAAGAGCGCGTGCCCGAAGCCGCGCCGGTGATCGACAACTATCTCGCCGTGCGCGGAGAGTGATCCAGCGGACCGGGCCCCGGCACAGGGGCCCGGTCCTGCATTCTGCCCCCAATAGAAGGCCGCAAGGATGGTGAACGCCATGGACAACAGTTCGGACAACAGCCTGAGCCAAAGCCCGGAACAGCCCCCCGCCTCGACACCCTCGGGGCGGTTTGGCGCGCTCATCGCGCCGATTGATGCCGTGACGCGCGCGGGCAACCTCATCGCCGGGCTCGCTCTGCTGGCGATCCTCGTGATGATCACCGCCGAGATCGTCTCGCGAAATCTCTTTGGAAGCTCGCTGCCCTTCTCTTGGGACTATTCAGCCTATGCCATGGGCGCCGCCTTCATGCTGGGCTCTGCCGACGCGCTGCGCCGGGGCGCGCATGTGCGCGTCACCGCCGTGCTGGAGAGCGTGCCGCGTCCGCTGTCGCGCCTGCTCGAGTTCGGCGCCTGCCTTGCGGGTCTTGCCGCCTGCGCCGCGCTCGCATGGGCGCTGAGCGAAATGGCATGGCTGTCGTTCCAGCGCGGCTCCACCTCCGCCACCGTCGTGCGCACGCCGCTGGTCTGGCCGCAGAGCCTCGTCGCGCTTGGCGCCATCGTCCTGACGCTGCAATGCGCGGCGCAGCTGCTGCGGCTGAGCCGCGGTGAACGGCTCGCCGAAGGCGCGGCGATCGAATGACCCTGCACACCGACGCACCCCACACAGACACTTCCCGAAAGGCGCCGCGATGACGCAAATTGCAACCTCCCTGGTGGGGATCATGGTCCTGCTGCTGGGCTCGGGCCTGTGGATCGGCCTTGGCCTCATTGCCACCGGCGTGGCGATGATCGCACTGTTCCGCCCGCAGATGCCCTTCCTGAAACTGCTCTCGCAGCAATCGTGGAACGTGCTCTCCTCGCCGGAACTGCTGGCGCTGCCGCTGTTCATCCTGATGGCCGAAGTGCTGTTCCGCACCAATATCTCGGCCTCGCTCTTCACCGGCCTCACCCCGTGGCTGCGCCGCGTGCCGGGGCGGCTGACCCATATCAACGTGCTGGGCTGCACGCTCTTCGCCTCGGTCTGCGGCTCGTCCGCTGCGACCACGGTGACGGTGGGACGGATCACTGCGGGCGAGCTGCTCAAGCGCGGCTACGACCGCGATCTGGTGATCGGCTCGCTGGCCGGCGCTGGCACGCTGGGGTTCCTGATCCCGCCTTCGACCATCATGATCATCTACGGCGTCATGGCCGAGGAATCGATCCTGCGCCTGTTCATGGCGGGCATCCTGCCCGGCGCGCTGCTGGCGGTGGCCTATATGGGCTACATCGGCATCCGCGCGAAACTCTCGCCCGAGACCATCGGCGAGGCCCCGCCCCCGTCGAGCCTGATGGACAAGCTGCGCGCGCTCACCGACCTTGGCCCGCTGCTGCTGCTGATCGTCTTCGTGATCGGCTCGATGTATGGCGGCATCGCCTCGCCCACCGAGGCCGCAGCCGCAGGTGTCATCGGCGCCATGGTCATCGGCTTCGCGCAGCGCAAACTTGACCTCAAGGGGCTGCTCGCCGCCGCCCGTCAGGCCGCCGAGAACAGCGCGATGATCGGCCTCATCATGGTCGGCGCCATGTTCCTGTCGACCGCCATCGGCTATCTCGGCCTGCCGCGCTACATCGCCGGGGTGATCAACGGCTGGGGCCTGTCGCCGCTGGCGCTGATCGCCGTGCTGCTGGTGTTCTACATCTTGCTCGGCATGGTGATGGAAGGGCTGGCGATCATCGTCATGACGCTGCCGATCACCCTGCCGCTGGTCGAGGCCGCGGGCTACGACAAGGTCTGGTTCGGCGTGTTCATCGTGATCGTCGTCGAGATGGCGCAGATCTCGCCGCCGGTGGGCTTCAACCTGACGGTTCTGCAACGCCTCACCGGCGACAGCATCGGCAAGATCACCCGCGCGACCATGCCGTTCTTCCTGATCATGGCGGCCTTCGTCTTCCTGATCGCGCTCTTTCCGCAGATCGTCAGCATCGTGCCGGACCTGATGCGGGGCTAAGGCCCCGCAGCCACCCCTCACGAACCCTCCGCGCATGAAAAAGCCCCCGGCCATCTGGCCGGGGGCTATTCGCTTCAGGGACT
>NZ_JAAGOU010000030.1:0-54270 GCF_010500775.1 Salipiger sp. PrR002 | reverse complement strand
CCCGGACCTCTCCGAAGGTCGACGCTCCTACACCACGCGCGGGGGCACTATCTACAAAAGGTCTCTGCGCTCCCCGTCGCCTTGGCCGCCAAAGAGGGCGAGCCAGCATTCTCGACCCTGTCGCGTAACGCTTCGGCAAACGCTTCAAGGTCCACTGCCGAGTTTTGTACTGCAATGGGGCTCGGCAAAGCGGCGGTCTGCGCCGGTGATCCGCAACAACTTAAAGCGTTAGCGGCGCTCACCGGCTCATCCGGCACAGACATGATCCTAAACAGTCCCTACAAGATCAGTGGGAAATATACTGAGCTGCATGGGCATCGTTTTCTGAGCCGGTCCATCCGCAAACACGATCTTGCCATCTGCCCCATCTGCTGGCGGGAGGATCTGTCGTTGGCGGATGGCCACTTGGACGGCTGCGCGATCCGATGGGAATGGTTGCCCCGCTTCATGAGTTGTTGCAGTCGCCATAAAATCGCACTGATTGAGCTACCTTACGCGGATTACACGACCTGCTATGACCATGTGCTTCGTGCTGAACTGGCTGAAGGATGGCTACATAGCCTGGAGGAGCGGGTCCAACAGCAAGCCTTGTCGGTCTTTGAAAACGTGGCTCTTGAGCGGCTTGAGCAGAACACCCAGATGGTGGACTGGTTGCCTGATATTCAGATCGACACCTTGGAACGTTGGTGTCTGGGGCTGGGCGCGTTTATCGCAGAAGGCACCTTACGCCCCGATGCCTCGCCGCTCGCAACACGGCGCGAACTTATCGATCTGGGCTTCTCGGTCACCCGTGCTGGGCACGCGAAGCTGCTTGATGAGGTCGATCAAGCGCTCGGACGGCATTCGACGCGGCTCAGCAAGACATGGTTTCATGGTTGGGCGCTGCAGGCCTCGATGCAGGACGAGCGGCGGGCGTTTCGCGACATCATGCTCGGCCTCATTAAGGATCAAGGCGACTACTGCCTATTGTCCAGACACCAGTACGCCCCGCCCGAAGTGCAGGTTAATGCGTGCATCAAGAAGATCGCCGAGACCACGGACCGATCCCGCAAATGGGTCAGGCGCACCTTGATCCTTGATGACCTTTTGCCCAACGGAAGAGTTCCGGTCGGCCTTGATGTCAGGGTACGCCTCAAAGCGTGCACCATGCACATAAAAGCGCTGGCCGAGAGCTTCGGGGCAGAGCAGGGCGCAAACTTCCTGGGTGTCGGCATCACGTTGTTCGAAGGCCTCGTCTCTGAAAGGGTGATTACACCGATTACGACCAAAGCCTTCAAGAAACCGCGTTTCAGCGCCGATATGCTGGATGATCTCCTCAACCGAATGAAAGCTCGTGCGATCCTCCAACCCGATCATGCCATCCGCAAAGATATGATCAGCCTCTCGCATGCATCATTTGTGCTGCGGTGCCCAGCAGGCCAAATTCTGCGCTTTCTTGAGGCGGGCGAGCTGCCCGGTTCCTACATCAAGACAACCGAGATCGGACTCGCTGGGCTGAGAATTAGTCATAAAGAGCTGCTCGCTGCGATACGCCGTCAACAGCGTGCCGATTTGACACTGGAGGAGGTGCGTAAGCGTTTGGCCCTAAGCAGCCGAGAACTTCGTCAAGTGGTTGCAGCTGGGTTGCTCCATGTAGATCGTCGGCGACCCAATGGGCTTCGAAACGCTGCGGAGTTCATAACCTGCGACGATTACGAGGCCTTCCTGGAGAGGTTCCAAACGCCAAAGACTGCTGCCCAATACCTCGGGCGAACGCCCAGAGAAGTGACGGCGCTGGTCATAGCTTCGCAGCTTAGCCCCGTGATTTCAGGAAGCGATGCACGGGTGTACGACCGGGAGAACATTCTAAGTCTCTAAACTTCAAAGGCTTTCGCGGGCACTACTAGGTTGGTCCCGTGCTCATCAGGTCAATAGACCTGTCCGCCTTATCCAACGTGAATACAAGTGAAATCTCGCCCTGTCGCTTCCGCGGCAGGGCGAAGGCATTTCTGGTAGTACGATAGGGGGAGATGCAGGGCTGCGCGAGGTACCCTGTCAGGGACTTTGATCCACCTTTGCGCCGAGTCAGTGTTATTCGGGCAAGACTGCGATCTGAGCCACAGTTTCATGGGCTTTGAAGAGCCATAGCGCGGAGGTTTCAGTCTTCCCCGAAAAAAGTTCCAAGTTGATTGTGATGCCAAATGGAAAAAGATTCTGGATCAATCACTTGAGAACGTGTCAGATTCCAATCTTAACCGAACATCACAAAGTGACATGATGTCAGTGACTTCGGAAATCGCTCAGGGGCGGTTCGGGGTCGCGGATTTCACAGCTGTTCACACAGAAAGTGACACAAGTTCTGTCATTTTCGGGCGGTGACTGTCGTGCGGCGATCGCGCTTCTGATTTGGATGAGCGCACGCAGCGCGGGTCCGAAAGAGCGGCAGCAGGGAACCCGACAATTCAGCGCGCCTTGTCGATGGAAAGGCCCCGCCGGTTTCTCTGCGCGTCCGGCGAGACGCTTTCAGTTCGACCAAGCCGCGCCCGATAGAGGCCACCGCCCCATTGCCGGTAGTTTATCGCAGGAGCACCATTTGCTCTGCGACACCTGCGGCCAGAAGAGGCTGCCACGTTTCACTTTGCAGGCCGGCGGCGAGGGCAATCGTCCTGTCGCGCTCAGCTTTCGGGGGTGACGAAGAGGTCGGGTAAGAGCGGCTCGCCGGGATCGACGGCATAGCCCGAGAAATCCACGGTGCCCTCTTCGCGCAGCACCTCCTCGTCGATGAAGAAATTGCCGCTGCAGCTTTTCGCGGGGCGGGTGAGGATGGCATGGGCGGCATCGGCGACGATCTGCGGTGTTCGGCAGTTCTTGGGCTGGACCGCCCCGCCGAGCATGGCCAGCGCCGCCGTGTCGATGACCGTGCGGGGCCAGAGCGCGTTGGCGGCGATGCCAAGCGGGCGGAACTCTTCGGCCCAGCCGAGCACGCACAGGCTCATCCCCATCTTCGAGATCGTATAGGCCACATGCGGCCCGTACCACGCCGGGTCGAGCGAGGGCGGGGGCGAGAGCGTGAGAATATGCGGGTTCTGCGCTTGCTTCAGTGCGGGCAGGCAGGCGCGGGTAACCGCGAAAGTGCCGCGCATATTGACCGACATCATCAGATCAAAGCGCTTCATCTCGGTCTCGGCGGTGGGCGTCAGAGAGATTGCGCTGGCGTTGTTGACCACGATGTCGATGCCGCCGAAGTGGTCCTCGGCCTTGCGCACGGCATCAGTCACAGCCGCCTCGTCGCGGATATCGAGCATGAGGGGCAGGGCGCGCCCGCCCTGTGCCTCGACCTCTGCCGCGGCGTCCTCGATGGTGCCGGGCAGGCGGGGGTGCGGGGTGACGGTCTTTGCCGCCAGCACCACATTGGCCCCATCGCGCGCGGCGCGCAGCGCGATGGCCCGGCCGATGCCGCGGCTGCCGCCGCTGATGAAGAGTGTCTTGCCGCCGAGATCGGTCATCTGGCCCGTTCCTTCTTGATCTGGTCCACGCCGGGGTACGGCTCCGGGGCGCGAGCGCCGGAGCGGTGTTGCGTTCAGAATGCCGCCTCGTCCAGCGCCATGAGAGTCTCGCCACCGGCCATGATCTGCGACAGCAGCGTGCCGGTCTGCGGCAGCATCCGCTCCATGTAGAAGCGCGCGGTCACCTGCTTGGTGGCGTAGAACCCATCCGGATCGCCGGTCTCGCGGCTCTGCGTCATCGCGGTCTCTGCCATGCGCGCCCAGAGATAGCCCATGGCGGTCAGACCAAAGAGCCGCAGGTAATCCGTGGCCGCCGCCCCGGCTTCGTCCGGGTTGGCAAGCCCGCGCCGGGCGACGGTGGCCGAAGCGGTCTGCAGGCGGCCAAAGGCCTTGGCGAGCGGCGCGATATAGCGGGCCATCTCGGGGGTCTGCGCGTGCTGCTCGATATACTCCGACACCGGATGGAAGAACCGGCGCAGCAAGCGCCCGCCATTGGCGCCCAGCTTGCGGCCCACCAGATCGAGCGCCTGAATGCCGTTCGTGCCCTCGTAAATCTGCGTGATGCGCGCGTCGCGGACGTATTGCTCCATACCGTGCTCGCGGATGTAGCCATGGCCGCCCAGCACCTGCATCCCGAGGTTGGCGTTCTCGAAGCCAAGATCGGTGAAGAGCGCCTTCACGATCGGCGTCATCAGCGCCACGAAATCCTCCGAGGTCTTGCGCACCTCCGGGTCGGGGTGATGGGTCTGCTTATCAAGCTCCTTGGCCACCCAGACCGCCATCGCGCGGCAGCCTTCGGTCGCCGCCCGCTGCAGCAGCAGCATCCGCCGCACGTCGGGATGCACGATGATCGGGTCGGCGGGCTTGTCGGGCGCTTTGGTGCCGGTCAGCGACCGCCCCTGCAGACGCTCGCGCGCATAGGCGACCGAGCCCTGATAGGCGGCCTCGGCCAGCCCCAGCCCCTGACCACCAACCGCGAGGCGTTCGTTGTTCATCATGGTGAACATCGCCTGCAGGCCCTTGTGCGGCGCGCCGACGAGCCAGCCCTGTGCACCGTCGAAATTCATCACGCAGGTCGACGAGGCCTTGATCCCCATCTTGTGCTCGATGCTCGAGCATTGCACGCCGTTGCGCGCACCCGGTGCGCCTTCCGCGGTGGGCAGGAATTTCGGCACGAGGAACAGGCTGATCCCGCGCGAGCCCTTGGGCGCATCCGGCAGCCGGGCCAGAACCAGATGGATGATGTTCTCGGTCAGGTCATGCTCGCCCGCCGAGATGAAAATCTTGGTCCCGGTGATGCTAAAGCTGCCATCCTCCTGCGGCAGCGCCTTGGTGCGCAGAAGCCCCAGATCGGTGCCGCAATGCGGCTCGGTCAGGCACATGGTGCCGGACCATGTGCCATCGACCAGCTTGGGCAGATACGCCTGCTTCAGCTCCTCCGAGCCATGGCTGTGCAGCGCCAGATAAGCGCCATGCGAGAGGCCGGGGTACATGCCGAACGACAGGTTCGCCGAGCAGATCATCTCGGTCACCAGCACGTCGGCGGCGGCGGGCAGCCCCTGTCCGCCATAGGCGGGATCGCAGGTCATCGCTGTCCAGCCGCCTTCGCGGAACTGGCGATAGGCCTCGGGGAAGCCAGCGGGGGTGCGCACCACGCCGTTTTCCAGAGTGCATCCTTCCTCGTCGCCCGAGCGGTTGATCGGGTACAGCACTTCGGCGCAGATCTTGCCGGCTTCTTCGAGGATCGGATCGATCAGATCCAAGGTGAACTCTTCGAAACCCGGAAGCTCTGCCAGCTCGTCGCAGCCCAGCAACTCGTGATAGACAAAGCGCATGTCGCGCAGGGGGGGTGTGTAATTGGCCATCGTCGCGATGTCCCTGTTCTGTGCGGCCCAAGGCCGGGGTTCAGTTCCGGAGCGGCTTACCGGTCATCAGCATGGTTTCGATGCGGTCGAGCGTGCCGGGCCGCTTGACCAGCGTGAAGAACCGCTCGCGTTCGAGGGCCAGCAGGTCCGCATCGGTGAGGGTCTCGATCGGATCGGTGCCCCCGCCCGACAGCACCTCGGCCAGCGCGACCGAGACGATCTCGTCATAGGGGGTGGCCTTGCCCATCTTGCGAAATTGCTGCACCGCCATCTCCATGGCAACGAGGCCCGACGGGCCGGGCAGCGTGTACTCGCGGGTCTCGGGGGCGGCGTAGCCCTCGACCATAGCGAGCGCGCGTGCCTTGGCATCGGCCAGAAGCCGGGCGCGGTTCATGGTGATGCCATCCTCGGGGCGCAGGAACAGCAGCTCCTTTGCCTCGGCGGCGGATTTCGCCACCGTCGCGGTGCTGAGGATCTCGAAAACCTTCGAGGGCACCGGCATCGGCCCCTTGGGCAGACGCCCGAAGCGCTGCCAGCGGTGCAGCATCTCGGTGCAGCCGCCCCAGCCGGGGATCAGCCCCACGCCGACCTCGACAAGGCCGATGTAGCTTTCCGCATGGGCCTGCACCGCATCGCAATGCAGCAGCACCTCGCAGCCGCCGCCAAGCGCGATGCCCGAGGGCGCGCCGACGACGGGGAAGGGGGCCGAGCGCATGTCCTGAAAGGTCTTTTGACCCAAGGCCACCAGCCCCTCGATCTGGTCCCACGCGGCGATATTGGCAGCAAAGAAGGCGAGGCCGAGGTTGGCGCCGACCGAGAAATTGGTGCCCTCGTTATGGATCACCAGCGCCTTATACTCAGCCTCCACCAGCTTCAGCGTCTTGCCCAGAAGCGCCATGATCTGGTCGTCCATCGAATTCATCTTGGAGGTGAACTCGAAGCACAGAACGCCGTCCCCGATGTCCCAGACCGCGGCGGACCCGTTCTTGAGCACCGGCTTTGCGCCGCGCTTGATGTCGGAAAGCAGCAGCACACCCTCGGGGCGGGTCACCGGATGGTAGGCGCCATCGAGGCCCAGCTGTTCGAGCTTGCCCGCCTCGACGCGATAGAAACTGCGCCCGCGCGCCAGTTGCAGGATCGGCGGCACCGTCTCGCCCTCGGCCTCCAGCCGCTCGGCCAGCCAGTCCGGGCCGATCTTGTCCATCAGCGCAAAGGGGCCGTCCTTCCAGCCATAACCAAGGCACATGGCCTCGTCGATGTCGGCGATCGTATCGGCCACTTCGCCCGCCAGCCCGGCGGCATAGCGCAGCGTCGCGCCCATCACCTCGGCGGCATAGCGCCCCTCGGCACTGTCATGCGCCATCAGCGCGCGCGGGCTGCGCCCGGCCTCTTCCATGGCCTCGGATCGCGGCTTGCGGGCGGTTGCGTAATGCCCGCTCGATAGGTTGACCGCCTCTTTCACCTTGTTGCCGCCGTCGCGGTTCAGGCGATAGAAGCCGCCCTTGCCCTTCCGGCCGGTGTAGCCCTCGGCGATCATTTTCTGCACGACCGGCAGCGGCCGGTTGGCGGTGTGGAAGGCGTCGCTCTGCGGCAGGGCTGCGGCGAGGCTCGCGTTCACATGCGGCATGAGGTCGAGCCCGACCAGATCGAGCAGCCCGAAGACCCCGGTCTTGGGAATGCCGAAGGGCTTGCCGATGAGCGCGTCGGCCTGTTCGACCGGGATGCCACGCTCGGCGGCCTCGATCACCGCTTTCTGCAGCCAGTAGACGCCGAGGCGGTTGCCGATGAAGCTTGGCGTGTCCTTGGCCCGGACCACCGTCTTGCCAAGCCGCCGGTCGGCGAAATCGGCGATGAGCTCTGCCGCATCGGCGCGCGTGGCGGCGCCGGTGACCAGTTCCATAAGCCGCATATAGCGGGGCGGGTTGAAGAAATGCGTGATCAGGAAGTCCTGCGCAAAACCCTCGGGAAGCCCGCCCACCAGCGTCGCCAGCGGGATGGTCGAGGTGTTGGACGACACGATGCTGCCACGCTTCCGCGCGCCCTCGATCTTGCGATAGAGGTCTTGCTTGATGTCGAGCCGCTCGATCACCGCCTCGATGATCCAATCGGCCTCGGCAAGACGCTCCAGATCGTCCTCAAGGTTGCCGGTCTCCACCAGCCGGGCCGCCTTGCGCCCCATGAAGGGCGCCGGGTCGGCCTTCTGCATCCGCGCCACGGCCCCTTCGGCCAGCGCGTTGCGGCTGGCCGCGCCCTCGGGCACGATGTCGAGCAGCAGCACCTTCACCCCGGCATTGGCCACATGCGCCGCAATCGCGGCCCCCATGACCCCGGCGCCGATGACGGCGACTTTTTCGATACCGGCCATCATGCGGCCTCCAGAATGGTGGCGATGCCCTGACCGCCGCCGATGCACTGCGTGGCCAGCGCGTAGCGGCCCCCTTCGCGCTTCAGCAGGCTCGCCGCCTTGCCGACGATCCGCGCGCCGGTCGCCCCCAGCGGGTGGCCGAGCGCGATGGCGCCGCCGTCGAGATTGACCCGCGCCGGATCGAGGTCGAGATCACGGATGCAGGCGATGGACTGGCTGGCGAAAGCCTCGTTGAGCTCGATCACGTCGAGATCGCTGGCGGAAAGCTCGGCGCGCTGCAGCGCCGCGCGGGTCGCGGCAACCGGGCCGATCCCCATGACGTCGGGCGCGCAGCCCTTCACCGCCACGGATTTCACATAGGCGATAATCGGCAGCCCCTGCGCTTCGGCAAAGCTGTCCGAGCAGACCAGCAGTGCCGCGCAGCCATCGGTCAGCGGCGACGAGGTGCCCGCCGTCACCACACCTTCGGCGTCGAAGGCGGGCTTGAGATCGGCAAGACCCTGAAGCGTCGTCTCCGGTCGCAGGCAGCCGTCGGTCTCGACCACGCCATCGCGCCCGGTGATCGGCACGATCTCATCGGCAAACAGACCCTTCTGCAGCGCCGCGGCGGCCTTCTCCTGCGAGCGGAGGGCGAATTCTTCCTGCTCGGCCCGCGAGATCTGCCAGCGCCGGGCGACATTCTCTGCGGTCTCACCCATGCCCATATAGGCCTCGGGATGGCTGCGGGCGAACTCGGGGTGGGGCATCGGGTTGAAGCCCATCATCGGCACCCGGCTCATATTCTCGACACCGGCGCAGACGAAGGCGTCGCCGGCACCCATGGCGATCGAGCCTGCGGCCACATGCACCGAGGTCATCGACGAGCCGCAGAAACGGTTGATCGTGGCCGCGCCCACCGATTGCGGCAGCCCGCTCATCAGGCCCACAAGCCGCGCGAGGTTGAGGCCCTGCTCGCCTTCGGGGAAGGCGCAACCGAGCAGCAGATCCTCGATCCCCTCGGGGTCGACCCCGGTGCGGGCGACCAGCGCCCGGACCACCTGCGCGGCCATATCATCGGGCCGGACCTTGGCCAGAGCGCCCTTGCGGGCCAGGGTGAAAGGCGAGCGCATGTAGCCCGCGACAACGACACGTGTCATCGGTAACTCTCCGGAGTTGCATGAGGAATTTGGAAGCGCGAAACCCTGCGGGTTCCGTGGGTGTTCAGGACGTCCGCGCGGTCTTCGGCGCGGTTTCTGTCTCGTGGCGCTCGAGGGCGTCCAGCGACATCTGCTCGATCTCGCGCAGTTCCTTGAGGGTCACGCGCAACGTCTCGAACTGTTCGTCGAGTTCGTGGATGCGCTGACGGACCTTGGCCAGAAGCGCGTCGATCTGCTCGCGCTGGGTCGGGTCGGCGTCGTAGAGATCGAGATATTCCCGGATGTCCTTCAGCGTGAAGCCAAGCCGCTTCCCGCGCAGGATCAGGATCAGCCGCCCGCGGTCCCGCGAGGTGTAGATCCGATTGGTGCCCACACGCTGCGGCAGCACGAGCCCCTGCTCCTCGTAGAAGCGGATGGTGCGCGGCGTCACGCCAAGCTCTTTCGAAAGTTCCGAGATCGAGTAGAGCTTGTCCATCTGAAACCTGTCGCAGCAAAGGGTTAGGCGAAAGCGCTGCCCGCACCTCACCAAGGATTCTACCACCGTGGAGCGGGCCGTGGATAGGCTTTTCCGCGCGCGTCATCTCGTTTACGTAGCTCATGACGCCACCGTGCCGCCGGATTGGGCGGTTTCGGCGCGCAGACGTTCGGCTTCGACAAGCTCTTTCTTGGACAGCTTGCCGACGAGGGTCTTGGGCAGGCTCTCGCAAATCTCGATCTGCTTGGGCATCTCGATGGGCGAGAGGTAATCCTTCAGGAAGCCGTGCAGCGCGTCTTCGGGCGCGTCGAGCGGCGTCTTCAGCACGACGAAGGCCTTGGGCGCGCTGCCGCGATAGTCGTCCGGCACGCCGATCACCACCGCCTCGGCGACCGCCGGATGCTGGTAGAGCGCTTCCTCGATGGCCCGAGGATAGACGTTGTAGCCGCTGCAAAGGATCATGTCTTTGATCCGGTCGACGATGAAGTAAAAGCCGTCCTCATCAACATATCCCACATCGCCGGTGCGCAGCGCACCTTCGATGAATGTGTCGCGGGTGGCCTCGGGCTTGTTCCAATAGCCCTGCATGACCTGCGGGCCGCGCACGCAAAGCTCGCCCTTTTCATGCGGGCCGCAAATCCGGGAAGGATCGTCGAGGTCGCGGATCTCCACCTGCGTGTCCGCCAGCGGCCTGCCGATGGACCCGTCGCGCGCGCTGCCGTCGAGCGGGTTGCAGCAGACCACCGGAGAGCTTTCCGAAAGCCCATAGCCTTCGCCGAGGCGGCAGCCGCTCAGCGTCTCGAACTTTCGGCGCACTTCGCCGGGCAGGGGGGCGCCTCCCGAGATGCAGCAGCGCAGCGACGAAAGATTGGCCGCGCGCTTTTCCAGCGCGTGGTTGATCGCGGTGTAGATGGTCGGCACGCCGGGAAACAGCGTCGGCTTCTGGCGCTCGATCACCTCGATGGTGCCATTGATGTCAAAGCGCGGCACCAGAATGATCTCGGCGGCGATGCGGACGGCGAGGTTCATCGCCACGGTCATGCCGAAGACATGGAACAGCGGCAGCACCGCGAGCACGCGCTCTTCGCCCATTTTGGGGTCCGGCAGCCGCTGAAAGATCTGCTCGGCGTTGGCGACGATATTGGCGTGGGTCAGCATCGCGCCTTTGGAGAGGCCCGTCGTGCCGCCGGTGTATTGCAGCGTCGCAAGGTCGGTCTCGGGGGTGATCGGGGCGGCGCGCACCGGGCCTTCGCTGCGGATCAGATCCCGGAACCGGACATGGCGCGCATCCTTCGGCACCCGCGCAAGATCGCGGCGTTTGAGCAGCGGGAACAGCAGGCCTTTGAGGGGCGGCAGCATTTCGGCCATCGGGCAGATCACCAGCCGCTTCAGCGACCCGCGCCCCAGCTGCGCCGCCACCTTGGGATAAATCGCGGCCAGATCGGTGGTCACCATGAGCGTGACGCCCGAGTCCTCGACCTGATGCTGCAATTCGCGCGGAGCGTAGAGCGGGTTGAAGTTCACCACCGTTCCGCCCGCTTTCAGCACGGCGAAATAGCAGATCACGAAGGCGGGCACATTCGGCAGGCACAGCCCGACACGGACGCCCTTGGTGACGCCCTGATCGGCAAAGCCCGCTGCGGCGCGGTCGACCAGCGCGCCAAGCTCGCGATAGCTGTAGCGGCGTCCGAGGAAATGCATGGCCGGGCGGTCGCCATGCAGACGCACGGCCTCGTCGAGCAGCGCGGGGATGGGGCGGGCATAGGCGCCCGCAAGCGCCGTGGCGTGCCGAGAGGGGGCAGGCGCAGCGCCAGCCTCTCCGGTCGGCATCAGTTCGTCAGGCGCGATGGCATTTGGACACATGAGCATGGGCTCCGGGTACAGGGCAGCAGGTCCGGCGCTTTCGGGGCGCGGACTTCGGGGGCATGTCTTGAGGTCCAAGACACGTCTCAATTCTGTGGATCGGCTGGCGCCTTCCGGGTCCCGCGCTACGCCTCAAGTGCGCCTGCGCGGGGCCCGGTGGCGGCTCAGAACCGGTAGGTCAGGCTGGCACTCAGGATATCGGCATGGCCTTCATAGGTGCCGCTGAGCGTCCCGGAGTCCGTCGTTTCCTCGATATCCGCTTTGTCGAAGAAGATACGCGTGTAGCCGACGTTGATCACCCGATCCGGCGCGAACTCATAGCTGTAGCCCAGCGACGCCCAGTAACGGTCGGCATCGGGGATGCGCGCCGTTCTGTGCGAGTCCGGCACCGGGCTCTGATCGTAGGCAACACCGAAGTGGATCGTGTGGTTCTCGCGCGGCTTGTAGTCGGCCCCCAGCGAGACGAACCAGGAATCGTGCCATTTCTCTTCGGTCACGTCGTCGGGGCGGCCATCGTCAAACTTCACACGCAGTTCTTCGAAGGTCGACCAATTGGTCCACGACACATCGCCCATCACCGCCCATTGCGGGTTGATCTCGTGATAGCCGCCGATCGAGACGATGTCGGGCATGGTGACATCGGCCTCGGCATCCGAGCTGTTCAGCGTCGGGACCATCCCCGCGATCGCAGCCGGCACATCCGAGATCTTGGCGGTGCCTTCAAGCGTGTATTTCGCCTGCGAGCGATAGCTCAGGCCGACGCGCGATGTCGGCGAGAGCTCGTAGAGCATGCCCAGCGTGAAGCCATAGCCCCAACCGTCGCCGGTCAGCTCGGTATGGCCGTCCCCAACTCCAAGCTGCGACAGGTTGATCGCCCGAGACAGCGTCGCCTCGGCATGGCCGATCTGGATACCGGCGCCCAGCGACAGTTGCTCGGTCGCCTGCCATGCGATGCTCGGGGTCAGAACGAGGTTCTGAATCTCGCTGTCGATGGCGAAATAGCGGCCTTTCCAGTCGTCGTCATATTTCGTCGACAGGCCGAAAGGCACGGTCAGCGAAATGCCCGCCTTGACCGTCGGGCTGATGTCGAACAGCCCGTAAAACGCTGGCACGAACGTGCCTTCGCCCGCATTGCCGCCGTTGCCGCCCGAGTATTGGAAGCCGGCCATACCAGCATCGCCCGAAAACTCGATGGTTGGCGCGACATAGTTCAGATCGAACTGTGCCTGCGCCCCCGGAATACGCATCATCCCGGCAGGGTTGCTGTAGATGGTCGAAAGATCGCTCGCCTTGGCGGTCGATCCGGAAAAGGCAGAGCCCACGCCTTCGGCGCTCATTTCACGTAATTGGAACCCGGCTGCATTTGCCCGATCCGTTAATGGCAGTAACGCACATAGCGCTCCCGCCGCCACAATAGCGGAATGCTTCACGCATTCAGACATTGATCGCTCCTCCCTAAAAACGATCGGATTTCTGAAGTCCGTGGTTCTTGGTAGCGCTGCCTTACGGATGCGTCAACAGGTTTACGTAATCGGCACCCTTGGTCAACTTCGCGGCGCTTGGCGTCAGGGGGTGCACGCCTGTTGGCCCCTGTGTCTTCCCATGCCACAGCGCGGCACAATTCCATCGCCCGTTTCGGAATATTGCGGCAGCTGCCCTCGCGTCCATGATAGCCCTGTGCTTCGGAGCCCTTTTGGGACTATCTCCGCCAAGTTCAGGAAATTCAGGAAATTCAGGAAGTTCAGGCCAGTGACGGAGCAAGCGATGGACCCGCGCAAACTAGAGATGACCGTGTTGATGACGCCCGACATGGCGAATTTCAGCGGCAAGGTGCACGGCGGGGCTTTGCTCAACCTGCTCGACCGCGTCGCCTTTTCCTGCGCCTCGCGGTTTTCCGGGCGCTACGCGGTGACGCTCTCGGTTGATCAGGTGACCTTCAAACAGCCGATCAACGTGGGCGAGTTGGTCACCTTCCGCGCCAGCGTGAACCATGCCGGGCGCACCTCGATGGAGATCGGCATTCGGGTCGAGGCCGAGGATATCCGCAAGGGCACCCGCCGCCACACGAACTCTTGCTACTTCACCATGGTGGCGGTGGATGACGACGGCAAACCGGCCGAAGTGCCGGATCTGAAGGTCGAAAACGAGCTGGAGAAAAAGCGCCACCACGCCGCCGGAATGCGCAAGAAACTGCGCCGCCAGTTTGAAGAGGAAATGCGCAAGGCCGCCGCGGGCGAGATCTGACACCGCCTGTCCCCGCGGGGACGGGCTTGGCCCTGCGCCTTGTGTGTGGCCTGTGTGCGCCTTTTTGCAGCGCCCTGCCGTTTCGGTGGGGCATTTTCTTTTGCGCCGTCGGGCAAGGGCCGCCTCAGGGGGCAGGGGCGGGCAATGTGTTGCCGCGGCGTAAGATCACAGTTGACGCAGCTTTGGTATACCATATACCGTTTGGCCAAGTGGAGGAGACTTGACCGTGGATGCAACCGTTCAGCGCGATCCCGCGCAGAAGCTGTCCGACCGTGCCCGCGACGCCATTCGTGACCAGATCATCGCCGGAGACCTGCCCATGGGGGCGGTGCTGCGCGAGAGCGAAATGGCGGCGACGCTCGGCATGTCGAAAATCCCGGTGCGCGAGGCACTGGTGCAGCTTGAATGCGAGGGGATGATCACCCTCAGCCCGAACCGCAGCCCACGGGTGTTTGAGATGTCTCTGGACGATATCCGCAGCCTTGGCGAGCTGCGCGAAATGCTGGAGCTTGAGGCGTTGCGGCTGGCCATTGCGCGGCGGGCGCTGCCGCTTTCGGGGCGTCTGCGCGAGATCGCCGCCCGGATGCGCGACGCGCTCTCGGCGCAGGACGCACGCAGCTACAAGGCGCTCGACAATGAGTTTCACCACGCGATCTTTGCCGACTGCGGCAACGTCTATCTGGAAAAGACGCATCACATGCTGTCGTTCCGCATTCAGGCGCTGCGCAACAAGCTGAGCCGCGAGCCCGAGCTCAACGAACGCTCTTTTGCCGAACATGAGCAACTGATCGACCTGATCGCCGCGGGCCAGACCGACGAGGCCGCAGCGCTGCTACGCAGCCATATCCGCGACACCACGCAGAACTACCTTGCGCAGGAAGGGGCCAGCGCCGCGCCGCGCCCGCCAGCGCGGGTGATGCAGGCGCAGATGGAGGGTTTTGCGGGGGCCGCCATGGAGGCTGCGGGCTGCGATGCCGAGACCCGCGCTGCGGTGATCCGCGCGCTGAGCCATGCTTCGGCGCTGGGGGTGGACACCCACGGCTATCGGTTGCTGCCGCATTACCTCGAAGGCTTCAGCAAGGGCCGCCTCAATCCCGCGCCGAACCTGCGCTTCGTGTCCGAAAGCGCCGGGGCGGCGCTGCTCGATGGTGATGACGCCCATGGCGCGCGGGCAACCTATGCTGCTGTCGACAAGGCGATTGCGCTGGCCCGCGCCTCGGGCTCGGGGGCAGTGGCGATCCGCGGCAGCTCGCACTTCGGGGCGGCGGGCGCCTATGCCAAGGCCATCGCCGACGCCGGGCTGCTGGGGTTCTGCTTTTGCAATTCCGACAGTTTTGTCCGGCTTCATGGCGGCGCAGAGACCTTTCACGGCACCAACCCCATCTCTATGGCCGGACCGGCGGGGGAAGGGCAGGACCCGTGGCTCTTTGACATGGCGACCAGTGCGATCCCCTTCAACAAGGTGCAGCTGAGCCGCGCTTTGGGGATCGAGCTGCCTGCGGACACCGCCTCGAACGGGCGGGGCGAGAATGTCACCGACCCCGAGCAGGCCGCCATGCTGGCGCCGCTTGGTGGTGAGTTCGGCTACAAGGGCGCGGGGCTTGCGGGCATTTCCGAGATCCTCAGCACCGCCCTGTCGGGCGCGCCGCTGAGCTTCGAACTGCCCGGCATGATTTCCGACGACATGGAAACGCCGCGGGGGCTTGGTGCCTTCGTCATGGCGTTTGACCCGGCGGCGTTTGCCGGGCTCGACATCTTCACCGGCACCATCCGTCGCTACCGCGACGCCATTCGCGGCTCGAAAGCCGCGCAGGGCGCCGAGGTCATGGCGGCGGGCGACCGGGAGTGGGCCGAGGCTGCGCGGCGCAAGCTGCATGGCATGACGCTCGATCAGACCGCGGTCGAGGCGCTGGGGCGCTTCGCCGCCGAGAAAGGCATCCCGCCATTGGAGGTGGTGGGCGGCTGAAAAGGGTCCGTGTCGCAAGCGGACCGACATTTTGGGAATTTAGGGAGGAGAACCAAATGACCCGGATCACCAAGACGGTGGCACTACTGACGACCGCTGCGGCGGCCCTCACCGCGGCGCTGCCCGCAACCGCGCAGCAGGCCGAGCGCGTGCTCAAGTTCGCGCATGTCTACGAGGCGTCCGAGCCCTATCACACCTGCGCCGTGGCGGCGAATGACGCGCTGATGGCGGCCACCGACAATCGCCTCGGCATCGAGGTCTTCCCGGCTTCGACGCTGGGCAAGGAGTCGGACATCAACGAGGGCCTCAGCCTCGGCACGGTCGACATCATCTACACCGGCCAGCTGTTCGCCGGGCGCTATTACGGCCCGCTGGCGATCGGCGGCGCGCCCTTCATGTTCCGCGACTACGAACATTGGGACGCTTTCCGCAATTCCGACCTCTTCTCGGAGCTGACCCAAGGCTACACCGACGCCACCGGCAACCATGTGACCTCGCTCACCTATTACGGGCTGCGCCATGTCACCTCGAACACGCCGATCACCAAGCCTGAGGACATGGACGGACTGAAGATCCGCGTGCCCAATGCGCCGCTCTACATGATGTTCCCGAAAGCCACTGGCGCGAACCCGACGCCGATCGCCTTTGCCGAGGTCTATCTGGCGCTGCAGCAGGGCACGGTGGACGCGCAGGAGAACCCGCTGCCGACCATTCAGGCCAAGAAGTTCTACGAGGTGCAGTCCAACATCAACCTCACCGGCCACATCACAGATGCGCTGCTGACCATCGTCGGCGGGCCGACCTGGACCAGCATTTCCGAAGAGGATCAGGGCGCGCTCGAGACCGTGCTCGACGACGCGGCGGATTGCGCCACCGAGCAGGTGATCGACGCCGAGAACAGCCTTCAGGACTGGTTCACCGAGCAGGGCGTGACGGTCAACGAAGTGGATCGCGGCCCGTTCATCGAAGCGGTGAAGGTCATGCACAACGGCGACATGGCGACCTGGGATCAGGAGACCTACGACCGCCTGCAGGCCATCGGCGGCTGATCCGATCCGATGCAAAGGCCCGGCCGGCAGCCGCCGGTCGGGCGCCCCTCATATTTCGAGGCGCTTTTGATGTATGACGACACAAAACCGGCAGAGCCCGGCCCCGAGGATCACAGCCTCCACCTCGCCGACGAGGACGCGGCAGAGATCGACCTGTCCGACATCCGCTGGCAGGACGCGCTGGTGCTGGGCCTGTTCTGGGTGCTGGGGCTGGTGGTCTTCCTGCAGTTCTTCACCCGCTACGTGCTGAACGACTCGCTGGGCTGGACCGAAGAGATCGCCCGCTACCTGCTGATCGGCGTGACCTTCGCCGGATCGGTCATGGCGGCGCGCAAGAACAGCCATATCGCGGTGGAATTCATCTACCGCTGGGCGCCGCGTCCGCTGCGGCGGGTGATGCAGGGGGTGATTGACCTGATCACCACCGGCTTCTTTGCCACGCTCGCCTATCTGTCGGGACAACTGGCCACGCGCACCGGCGGCATGATGGTCTCGATCGATGTGCCCAAGGCCTATGTCTACTGGTTTGTCGCGGTCTGTTTTGCCGGGATGGCCCTCTTTTCCGCGATCAACGGTCTGCGGCACCTGTCGAGCGGCACCAGCCGGCTCATCGACCCCGAAGCCCATGCGGACGACGTCCGCGCCATCGACTAGGATCCACCATGACCATCACACTTCTTTTCGTGCTGCTGCTGGTGCTCATCGTGCTGGGCGTGCCGGTGGCCATCGCGCTGGCGGGCGCGTCGCTTGCCTTCATCCTGTCGGGCACCGTGCCGCCGATGGTGGTGGCGCACCGCATGGTGAACGGGGTCGACAGCTTCCCGCTGCTTGCCGTGCCCTTCTTCATTCTTGCGGGCAACCTGATGAACACCGCCGGGATCACCGAGCGGATTTTCAACTTTGCGCTGGCGCTGGTCGGCTGGATGCGCGGCGGCCTCGGTCATGTGAACGTCGGCGCCTCGGTGATCTTCGCGGGCATGTCCGGCGCGGCGGTGGCCGACGCGGGCGGGCTGGGCGCTATCGAGATCAAGGCGATGCGCGACGCGGGCTATAAGACCGACTTTGCGGTCGGCATCACCGCGGCCTCCTCGACCATCGGGCCGATCATTCCGCCGTCGCTGCCGATGGTGATCTATGGCGTCGTCGCCGGGGCCTCGATCGGCCAGCTGTTCGCCGCGGGCTTCATCCCCGGCCTCGTCATGGCGGTGGCGCTGATGCTGATGGTGGCCTTCTTCGCCCGGCGTCGCGGCTTCCCGCGGGACCAGCCCTTCGCGATGAAGATCCTCGGCCACAGCTTCAAGCGTGCCTTCCTGTCGCTGATGACCCCGGTGATCATCGTCGGAGGCATCCTGTCGGGCGCCTTCACCCCGACCGAGGCCGCCGTGGCCGCCTGCGCCTATGCCATGTTCCTTGGCGCGGTGGTCTATCGCACGCTCACCCTGCGCCGGCTGATCCGCGTCAGCTACGACACGATCGAGACCACCTCGGTGGTGCTGCTGGTGGTTGGGGCGGCGTCGATCTTCGCGTGGATCCTCACCTCGAACCGGGTGCCCGAGATGGCGGCGAACCTGCTGCTTGGCGCGTCGGACAATCCGTGGGTGATCCTGCTGCTGATCAACCTGATCCTGCTGATCGTCGGCTGCTTCATGGAAACGGTGGCGGCGATCACCATCCTCGTGCCGGTGCTTCTGCCGGTGGCGGTGCATCTCGGGGTCGATCCGGTGCACTTCGGGGTGATCGTGGTGCTTAACCTGATGCTGGGGCTGCTGACGCCGCCGGTGGGCATGGTGCTCTACGTGCTGAGCCGGGTGGCCAACATCCCGTTCGAGCGGGCGCTGTCGGGCACCGCGCCCTTCCTGATCCCGCTGGTGATCGTGCTGCTGCTCGTCACCTTCGTGCCGGGCATCACTATGTGGCTGCCGACGCTGCTTTACCGCTGACAAAGCCGCGCGTCGCCCTGCGGGGCGGCGCGCCTTTCCTCCTTTCGCCTTACGTTGACAGGCTCACCGGCTGAAGTTTAGATATGAAGAGAATGTCCGGATATGAATATCACGAGTGATCAGACCCGGACTTTCCGTCAGCCCCAGCCGCCGAGGACCCAGATGAGCGTTCAACGTCACGGCCAGATCATCGCCGTCGATCCAGAGGGGATCGCCGAGTACAAGCGCCTGCATGCCGCCGCATGGCCGCAGGTTCTGGAGATGATTTCCGCCTGCAACATCCGCAACTACTCGATCTTTCTGAAGGAGCCGGAAAACCTGCTCTTTGCCTATTTCGAGTATGTCGGAAATGACTTCGACGCGGATATGGCGAAGATGGCCGCCGATCCGGTTACGCAGGACTGGTGGTCGAAATGCATGCCGCTGCAGCGCCCGCTCGAGACCCGTGCAGAGGGCGAATGGTGGGCCGAGGCCGAGGAGGTGTTTCACCATGACTAAATCCGGCAGCACCATGTTTGGCGCGTTTCTGCTGCTCAGCCCGGCGGACAATGTGCTGGTCGCCCGCGCGGCGGTGGAAGAGGGCAGCGCCGTCCCGCTCGAAGGCGGTGAGATCACGCTCTCTCGCCCGATCCCGCTGGCGCATAAGATCGCCCGCCACGACATCGCCGAGGGCGCGCGGATCCTGAAATACGGCATGCCCATCGGCATCGCGACCGAAGCGATCCCCGCCGGGGCGCATGTGCATGTGCACAACATCCGCTCGGCCTATACGCCGACCCATATGCTGCAGGATGCCGACGGTCTCTCGGCGGGGGTGGCGCAATGAACGGCTGGCTCAGACAGGACGGGCGCAAGGGCATCCGCAACACGGTCGTCGTCGCCTATCTGGTGGAATGCGCGCATTTCGTAGCCTCCAAGGTGGTCGCGGGGTTTCCCGATGACGACGTGCAGCTGATCGGTTTTCCCGGCTGCTACCCCAATGAATACGCGGCGACGATGATGGAGCGCCTGTGCACCCATCCCAATGTGGGCGCGGTGCTTTTTGTCAGCTTGGGCTGCGAGAGCTTCGACAAGGTGCGGGCCTCGAAGGCGGTGGCGGACTCGGGCCGTCCGGTCAAGACGCTGGTGATCCAGAAGGCGGGGGGCACCGCTTCGACCGTCTCCATGGGCCGCGACTGGGTGCGCGGCGCGCTGGCGCAGGTGGCTGAGGTGCCGCAGGTGCCCATGGGCATGGACGAGCTGATCATCGGCACGGTCTGCGGCGGCTCCGACGGCACCTCGGGGATTTCGGGCAATCCGGCGGCGGGCAAGGCTTTTGACCTGCTGGTCGATGCGGGCGCAGCCTGCATCTTCGAAGAGACCGGCGAGCTGATCGGCTGCGAAGAGATCATGGCCGAACGTGCTGCGACGCCGGAACTGGGCCAGCTGCTGCGCGAGAGCGTGCAGAAGGCCGAGCGCTATTACGCGACGCTGGGCTACGGCAGCTTTGCCGCAGGCAATGCGGCGGGCGGGCTTTCGACCATCGAGGAAAAGAGCCTCGGCGCCTATGTCAAATCCGGCGACAGCCCGATCGCTGGGCTGATCAAGCCCGGGGATGTGCCGCCGCGCGGCGGGCTCTATCTGATGGATGTGGTGCCCGACGGAGAGGTGCGTTTCGGCTTTCCCAACATTTCGGACAATGCCGAAATTGTCGAGATGATCGCCAGCGGGGCGCATCTGTCGCTCTTTGTCACCGGGCGCGGCTCGGTGGTCGGATCCGCCATTTCTCCGGTCATCAAGATTTGCGCCAACCCCGAGACCTACAGAAACTTGTCTGATGACATGGACGTCAACGCCGGAGACATCATAGAAGGGAAGCGCAGCATCGAGCAGGTGGGGCGCGAGATTTTCGAACTTGTGGGCCGCGTGGCAGGCGGCGCGCAGACCAAGTCCGAGGCGCTGGGGCATCGGGAGTTCATCCTGACCTACAAGAGTTTCGAACCTATCGGGCCGGCCTGCCTGCCGGCCGCATGACGCAAAAGGAGGAGTCATGAATCTGCAGCAAAGACTGGCCGGAAAGCGTGCGGTGATCACCGCCGCCGGTCAGGGCATCGGTCGCGCGACGGCCGAGCGTTTCGCCGCCGAAGGCGCCGAGGTGATCGCCACCGACATCAATGACGCGGCGCTCGAAGAGCTTGGCAAGATCGACGGCATCACCGCCAAGAAGCTCAACGTGCTGGATGGCGAGGCGATCAAGGCCTTCGCCGCCGAGATCGGCACCGTCAACGTGCTGTTCAACTGCGCCGGTATCGTGCACGCGGGCACCTTGCTCGAGGCAAGTGAGGACGAGTGGGATTTTGCCTTCGACCTCAACGCCAAGGCGCAGTTCCGCATGCTCCGCGCCTTCCTGCCGGGGATGCTGGAGAACGGCGGCGGCTCGATCATCAACATGTCGTCGGTGGCGGGGCCGATCACCGGGCCGGTCAACCGTCTGGTCTATTCGGCCTCCAAGGCCGCCGTCGTCGGCCTGACCAAAGGCGTGGCCGCCGATTATGTGACCAAGGGCATCCGCTGCAACGCCATCTGCCCGGGCACGGTCGACAGCCCCTCGCTGCACCAGCGCCTGCGCGACACCGGCGATTACGAGGGCGCGCTCAAGGCCTTCATCGGCCGCCAGCCGATGGGCCGGGTGGGCGATCCCAATGAGGTGGCCGCGCTGGTCGCCTATCTTGCATCCGACGAATCCGGTTTCACCACCGGTCAGGCGCACGTCATCGACGGCGGCTGGACCACTTAAGACCTTAGAAGGACCTCCTCATGAAATTTGCACGTTACGGCGCCCGCGGCGCCGAGAAACCCGCCCTGATCGACGCCGATGGCAACCTGCGTGACCTTTCGGCGCATGTCTCCGACCTCTCCGGCGAGGTGCTGACCGACTTGGACAAGTTCAAGTCGATCGACCCGGCCTCGCTGCCGCTGGTCGAAGGCGAGCAGCGCTATGGCGCCTGCGTCGGCGGCACCCGCAAGTTCATCTGCATCGGCCTCAACTACGCCGACCACGCCGCCGAAAGCGGCATGGATGTGCCGCCCGAGCCGGTGATTTTCGCCAAATTCACCTCGGCGATCTGCGGCCCGAACGATCCGATCATAATCCCGCGCAATTCGGTCAAGACCGACTGGGAGGTCGAGCTGGGCTTCGTCATCGGCAAGACCGCCAAATACGTCAAGGAAGAGGACGCGATGGATCACGTCGCGGGCTTTTGCCTGATCAACGACGTGTCCGAGCGCGAGTTTCAGGCCGAGCGCGCGGGCCAATGGGTGAAGGGCAAGTCGTCTGACAACTTCGGCCCGACCGGCCCGTGGCTGGTGACCCCGGACGAAGTGGGCGATTTCGACAACCTCGGCATGTGGCTCGAAGTGAACGGCGAGCGCGTGCAGGACGGCTCGACCGCGACGATGGTCTACCGCGTGCCCTTCCTCGTGTCCTACCTGTCGCAGTTCTTCACGCTCGAGCCGGGCGACATCATCTCGACCGGCACGCCTCCGGGCGTCGGCCTCGGCTTCAAGCCGCCGCGCTATCTGAAGGCTGGCGATACGGTGGAACTGGGCATCGAAAAGCTCGGCACCCAAAAGCAGATCTGCGTCGCTGACGACTAAGTATAGGCGGGCAGCGCTTCGGGGCTGCCGCCAGCAAGACGCGCGCTAGAAAAACAAAAGCGCGGGGCAGGGCCTCGCGCTTTTTGTCTTTTCGGGAAATGCCGAAATTGGCTCAGTTCACCTTGTGGGGGTAGATGAAGCCGCTGACCGCATAGGGGCTGCCGAAGGTGCCCGGGTTGCTCTCCAGCCGCACCTGCGACCAGTCGTTGTTCGGTGACACGTCCTGCACCGCCATCTTCAGCGAGACTTCGTTGCGGTGCCAATTGGCGTGATCGACCAGCACTTCGCGCGGCGAGACCACATCGGCGACCACCGCCACATGGCCCATGGGGATCTTGCGCGAGGAGCTGAACGCCATCACCGCACCGACCGCCGGCTGCTTGCCGCGGTTGTAGAGGTCCTTGGCCTGGCCCCACCACGTCTCGGCATTGCCGCGGATGTTGATGCCGCTGAGGTTGCGCGCGTAGGGCACGCACCAGACGCGTTGGCCCTTCGATTGCAGTTCCGCCACTTCGCGCAGCGCGAGGTCTTGGCGGGACGGATCAAGCTGGATGTCGGAAAGACGCTGAACCTCGGGTTTCTGCGCGCAGGCAGCGGTCAGCATCAGAAGAAGTGCGCAGGCGAGCGGTAAGGCCCGCGCCTTCGGGGTGGCGTCTGTCACGCGCATATGTCCCTCGGTCTTTTTGTTGTCTGCTCAGCGCCACTGTTGCCGCGGCGGCCTCGTGCAGAATGGTAAACCGAATGTTTGTAACAAATCGAAGAAAATGTGATCACTTTGGAACCGGCGAAAATCCGCTCACCCGTTCTTTTTATGTTCCGCTTTGCGGCGCCGGCCTTGCCCTGATCTGATCAAATCCTGACTAAAAACTGGGCAGATTGGGGGTGGAGGCGCGTCACGGGCGCGTGTCCAGGCGAGAGACGGGGCGAGACAAAACCCGAGTCAGCCGCCCGAATCCTCCAATTCGCTGAGGTCCACCGCGATCAGCCCCAGCGCCTTTGCGGTCTCCAGCGACAGCTGCGCGCTCTCTAGCCCGCGCTCCTTTTGGTAGCGCGCCACCGCCTCGCGGGTGGCCCCATCCATCTCGCCGGTGATCGCACCGTGAAAATAGCCCCGCGCGTCTAGCGCCCGCTGCACCGAAGAGATGAACTCCGGCGTCATCTGCGCCGGGCAGGGCGCCTCGAACCGCATCTCGCCGCGCGGGCGCACCAGCTTGGGCACTTTGGTGCGGCGATAGACCGGCGGGCGGATCACCGTGCCATCCTCGGCGATCTCGGCCTGCACCACCTGCACCTCGCCGGTGACCTGCTCGTAGATCGCCGGCACATGCTCGCGCGCCCAGCAGGTGCCGTCCGGCGCGGTCTCGGTGGGCAGCGGCGCCTCAAGGGCGGATCCTGCCTCCGGTGCGGGCGCGGCGCAGGCGGCAAGCAGCGCCAGAAGGGCGGGGGCCGCGCGGCGCGGAGGGATCGGGGGCATTGGCTCGGGTCTCACTGGGGTCTTTAGGGGGTCTTTTGCCGCAGACCCTAGCAAGCCGCCCAAGCGCGCGAAAGCCGGACGCGTCGCTTTGCGCCCGACCCGAGGTGCCCGCGCCACGGGCATCACAGAGCTCTGCATGTGTCTGCGCGGAATGTCGTGCCGTGGGCTCTGGACCCAAGCCCCGGCAGGGCGCTACAACGCGCCGAACGAATGATGGAGACAAGGCCGATGGCGAAGATCACCTATATCGAGTTTGGCGGCACCGAGCATGTCGTCGAGGTTGCGACCGGCATGACCGTGATGGAAGGCGCCCGCGACAATGGCATCCCGGGCATCGAGGCCGATTGCGGCGGCGCCTGCGCCTGCTCGACCTGCCATGTGTATGTGCATCCCGACTGGGTCGAGAAGCTGCCCGCGAAGGATGACATGGAAGAAGACATGCTCGATTTCGCCTTCGAGCCCGATCCCTCGCGCTCGCGTCTGACCTGCCAGCTCAAGGTCACCGACGCGCTCGACGGGCTGGTCGTGCAGATGCCGGAAAAGCAGATCTGAGCCGCAGCTTCGGACCCCGGCGCGGCAGGAGCCGCGCCTTTGGTGCGGCGCTGGCCCTGCTATGGGGGCTGGCGCTAAGCCTCCCCCTTGGCGCGGCCCATGCGGCAGAGCGCCTGACCGCCGCCTATGCCGAACCGACGACGCGCTACGATCATGGCGTGCTCGGCGATGCGGTGGAATGGGGCGCGCTGCGCCTCGATGGGCCGCAGGGATCCGCGCTGATCCGCCTGCCGCAGCACCGCGTCTTCGAAGACATCGCGCCGCGGGTGATCGCCCTGCCAGAGGGCGGCTGGGCGGCGCTGGTGGTCGAAAGCGATCTCGCCAAGGGCGCGCGGCTGGCGCTCTACACGTCAAAGGGCCTGCGCGCCGCCACGCCTTTCATTGGCCAGAGCCACCGCTGGCTCGCGCCGCTTGGCGGTGCCGATCTCGACGGCGATGGCGCGCTGGAACTGGCCTATGTGGACCGGCCGCATCTGGTCAAAACCCTGCGCGTGGTGCGCTACCTGCCGGGCGATCCCCAGCTGCGCGAGGTGGCGGCGCAGCCCGGCCTCAGCAATCACCGCATCGGCTGGAGCTTCATCGCCGGCGGCCTGCGCGACTGCGGTGCGGGCCCCGAGATGGTGCTCGCGGACGGCGGCTTCGACCGGCTCGTCGCGGCGCGGCTGCAGGGCGGGGCGATCACGCTGCGCGATCTTGGCCCGTGGTCGCTGGACGCGTCTGAGATGGCGCTGCGCTGCCGCTGAGGGGGCAGCCGCGTATTTGCGGAACAATGAAAGCGCCTCGCGCCCGGCGCCGCCGCTTCTTCTCTTTCCAAATACGCCCGCCGGAGGCGTGCCGACCCGTGCCGCCCGCGCGCCGCCGGGGCAGCGCGCCGCGCCAAAAGGGGCTTTGCTTTCACGCCCGCGCGGCGTACCCATGGCGGCATGAGAACACTCTTTCTTGGGGACGTGATGGGCCGCGCCGGGCGCGCCGCCATCGCCGAGACCCTCCCGAAACTGCGCGACGACTGGAAGCTCGATTTCGTCGTGGTCAATGGCGAGAACGCCTCCAGCGGGACCGGCATCACCGGCGCCCACGCCAAGCTCCTGCTTGAAGCCGGGGCCGATGTGGTGACGCTGGGCGATCACGCCTTCGACCAGAAGGAAATGCTGACCTTCATCGAGAGCGAGCCGCGCATCATCCGCCCTCTGAACTTCGCCAAGCAGGCGCCGGGCCGCGGTGCCGCGCTCTTCACCGACCGCCGCGGGCGCAAGGTGCTGGTGCTGCAGGTGCTGGGGCAGGTCTTCATGAAGCGCGCCTTCGCCGATCCCTTCTCGGCGGTGGATGAGGTGCTGCGGCGCCACCCGCTGGGCGGGCAGGCGCAGATGATCCTCGTGGACGTGCATTGCGAGGCGACCTCGGAGAAGATGGGCATGGGGCATTTCTGCGACGGGCGCGCCAGCCTCGTCGTCGGCACCCACACCCATGTGCCCACCGGCGACGCGCAGATCCTGCCCGGCGGCACCGGCTATCTGACCGACGCGGGCATGTGCGGCGACTACAATTCGGTCATCGGCATGGACAAGGCCGAGCCCATGCGCCGCTTCGTCACCGGCATGGGCAAGACCCGCTTCCAGCCCGCGCTTGGCGAGGCGACGCTGTCGGGCGTGGTGGTCGAGACCGATGACCGCACCGGCAAAGCCACCGCGGTGCATATGGTGCGCCAGGGCGGGCGGCTGGAGCAGGCCGGACCCTGATGCGCCGGGCCTGGCCCTTTTTCGCGCTGATCGCGGTGGGGGCGCTCTGGGGCGCGGGGCAGCCGTTCGCCAAGACCGCGGTCTCCGAAGGCTATCGCCATGTGGGCATCCTGTTCTGGCAGCTGGCGCTCGGCGCGCTGCTGCTGGGCGCGGTGACGCTGGCGCGCGGACAGAGCCTGCGCTTTGCGCGCGGCGATCTGCCGCTGCTGCTCTTCGTGGCGCTGGCGGGCACGGTGCTGCCCGGCATCTCCTCCTACACTGCGGCGGTGCATCTGCCCTCGGGGCTGATCTCGATCCTGCTCTCCGCCGTGCCGATGTTCGCCTTTCCGATGGCGCTGCTGTTCGGCAATGATCGCTTTTCGTGGCGGCGCCTCATCGGTCTGGCGCTGGGGCTGGGCGCGGTGCTGCTGCTGGTGCTGCCGCAGGCCAGCCTGCCCGAGCCGGGCATGGCGCGCTGGGTGCCGGTGGCGCTGATCTCGTCGCTGTTCTACGCGCTCGAAGGCAATGTGGTGGGCCGCTGGGGCATGCGCGGGCTCGATCCGGTGAAGCTGCTGGCCGGGGCCTCGGCGCTGGGGGCGGGGATCGCCCTGCCGCTGGCGCTGATCACCGGCCAGTTCATCGACCCGCGCCCGCCGTGGGGCGCCCCCGATCTGGCGATCCTCGCAGGCTCGGCGCTGCATGCGCTGGCTTATGCGGGCTATGTGGCGGTGGTCGCCGCGGCAGGCGCGGTGTTTGCGGTGCAGGTGGCCTATCTGGTAACCCTTTTCGGGCTTTGCTGGGCCATGCTCTTTCTTGGCGAGAGCTACACCGGGGCGATCTGGGGCGCGCTGCTCATGATGTTGGCAGGGATGGCGCTGGTGCAGCCGCGGCCTCGGGGCTTTCTTGTAAGCGCCGGAACAGACGTTAAGAATGGCGCCGAGCGCGCAGGTACAGGCAACATATCCGCATGACTATTTTTGAGCTGAGCCAGACCGCCCAGGCCTGGGTGACGATCGCCACGGTGCTGGCCATGTTCGTCCTGTTCATCCGCGAGACCTATCCCACCGAGGTTGTGGCCATCGGTGGCACCGCCTTCCTGCTGGCGACCGGTGTGCTGCCCTATCAGGACGCGCTGTCGGTGCTGTCGAACCCGGCGCCATGGACCATCGCGGCGATGTTCGTGGTGATGGGGGCGCTGGTGCGCACCGGGGCGCTTGATACATTCGCCACCTATGCTCAGGCGCAGGTGCAGCAGCGCCCGAAGAAGGCCATGGCGGTGATCATGGCAGTGGTGATCCTCGCATCGGCCTTCATGAACAACACGCCGGTGGTGGTACTGATGCTGCCGGTCTTCGTGCAGATCTCCAAATCGCTGGGGCTGCAACCCTCGAAGCTGCTGATCCCGCTCAGCTATGCGGCGATCCTCGGCGGCACCACCACGCTCATCGGCACCTCGACCAACCTGCTGGTCGACGGTGTGGCGCGGGCGCAGGGGCTGGAGCCGTTCAGCATCTTCGAAGTGACGCCGCTGGCGATTATCCTCGTGGCGTGGGGGATGCTTTACCTGACCGTGGTGGGGCGCTTCCTGCTGCCCGACCGGCACTCGATGGCGGGGATGCTGTCGGACCGTTCGCGCATGAAGTTCTTTACCGAGGCGGTGATCCCGCCCGACAGCGACCTCGTGGGCCGCGAGGTGCTGGGGGTCAATCTTTTCAAACGCGAGGGCGTGCGCCTTGTGGACGTGGTGCGCGGCGACGAGTCGCTGCGCCGCAACCTCGAGGGCGTGGAGTTGCAGGTCGGCGACCGGGTGGTGCTGCGCACGCAGATGACCGAGCTTCTGTCGCTGCAGCGCAACAAGTCGCTGCGCCGGGTCGACCAGTTGTCGGCGAAAGAGACCACCACGGTCGAGGTGCTGATCTCGCCGGGCTGCAAGATGGTGGGCCGCAGCCTTGGCGCGCTGCGCCTGCGCCGCCGCTTCGGCGTCTACCCGCTGGCGGTGCACCGCCGGAACCAGAACATCGGGCGCAAGATCGACGAGCTGGTGGTGCGGGTCGGCGACACGCTGCTGCTCGAAGGCGCGCCCGAGGACATCAAGCGCCTCGCCGAAGAAATGGCGCTGGTCGATGTCGCGCGCCCTTCCGCCCGGGCCTTCCGCCGCGGCCATGCGCCGGTGGCGATCGGCGCCATGGGCGGCATCGTGGTTTTGGCGGCGCTTGGCGTCGCGCCGATCCTCGCGCTGGCGGTGATTGCCGTGGCGGTGGTGCTCTTTACCCGCTGTATTGACAGCGACGAGGCGTTTTCCTTTGTCGAAGGCCAGCTCTTGGCGCTGGTCTTTGCCATGCTGGCCATCGGCGCGGCGCTGGAGGCCTCGGGGGCGGTGCAACTGATCGTCGGAGCCATCGCGCCGCTGCTCGAGACCTTGCCGGGGCCGCTGCTGGTCTGGGCGGTGTTCCTGATGACCTCGGTGCTGACCGAGGCGGTGAGCAACAATGCCGTGGCCGTGGTGGTGACGCCGATCGCCATCGGCCTTGCGCATCACCTCGGGATCGACCCGCGTCCGCTGGTCGTGGCGGTGATGGTGGCGGCGTCCTGCAGCTTTGCCACGCCCATCGGCTATCAGACCAACACGCTGGTCTACGGCCCGGGCGGCTATCGCTTCTCGGACTTCCTGAAGGTCGGGGTGCCGCTGAACCTCACAATCGGCATTCTTGCCTCGGCGCTGATCCCGCTCTTCTTCCCGCTCTGAGCCGGGGGCGCCCATCGCGGCGCCCGTCGCGGCTTATATCCCAGCAAAACAGGGCCAGCGGGCTTGCGGGGGCAGGGGGCTGTGCGGTATGAGACCGCGATATTCCACATTCACTACATAGACGAGGCAAGAGGTCCCCATGGCCGGCCACTCCAAATGGGCAAACATCCAGCACCGCAAGGGCCGTCAGGACGCGGTGCGCGCCAAGCTCTTCTCGAAATTCTCCAAAGAGATCACCATCGCCGCCAAGATGGGCGATCCCGATCCTGAAAAGAACCCGCGCCTGCGGCTTGCCGTCAAGGAAGCCAAGAGCCAGTCCATGCCCAAGGACAACATCGAGCGCGCCATCAAGAAGGCCATCGGTGGCGACGGCGAGGATTACGAAGAAATCCGCTACGAAGGCTACGGCCCGAACGGCGTGGCGGTGATCGTCGAGGCGATGACCGACAACCGCAACCGCACCGCCTCGAACGTGCGCTCGACCTTCACCAAGAACGGTGGCAACCTCGGCGAGACCGGCTCGGTTGCCTTCATGTTCGAGCGTAAGGGCGAGGTCATCTACAAGGCCGAGGCCGGTGACGCCGACACCATCATGATGGCCGCCATCGAGGCGGGCGCCGAGGATGTCGAAAGCGACGCCGAAGAGCATGTGATCTACTGCGCTGACACCGATCTCAACGAGGTGGCGACGGCGCTTGAGGCCGAGCTTGGCGAATCGGAATCGACCAAGCTGATCTGGAAGCCGACCACCACTACCGAGCTTGATCTCGATTCCATGCAGACGCTGATGAAGCTGGTGGATGCGCTGGAAGACGATGATGACGTGCAGCGCGTCACCACCAACTTCGAAGCCTCCGAAGAGGTCATGTCGCAGCTCTGAGCGCGACATGAAACCGGTCAGAGACCAGACATGCGAAGGGCGGGAGATCACTCCCGCCCTTTCTCGTTCTGCGCCCCCGGGAATGGAGCCGTGGCTCAGGCGTAGCTGATCGCCAGTTCGACGACGCCCTTGGCGCCCCCGGAATGGGTGGCGGTCAGCGCCAGATCAAGCTTGCCGAAGCCCAGATGCAGATGCGCCGCGTCGCGGCGGACATCGCGGGATTCGAGCTTGTCGGCGATGCGGTGCACGATCTCTTCCTCGTCGCGGGCAATCCCCTCGAAGGCCGCGCGCGGCATCACGTCGGCGTAAAGCTCGACCTGCGGCTCGCCGCTGGCAGAGGTGCAGCCCAGCAGCACGAAGAAGGCGATCAGCTCGCCCGCCATATCGTCGTGCAGGCTGCAGCTGAAGCCAAGCGCGGCGCCGGTGCCGCCGGTGTTCTCGATTGCGCCGCCGATGGCGCGATGCGCCCGCATGCGCTCCGACAGGCTCGCGCCCTCGGCCCAGTCGCCGGCAAAGAGCGCGCTGCCCAGCCGGTGCCAGTCGAGGTCGGTGTCATTGGCGAGCACAAATTCGACCCGTTGCGCGGGATGTCCGGCCAGCAGATCATCAAGATCGTGGCGCAGCGCGCTATAGGCGTCGAGGATGTGGTGACCCGCGATCTCGACGGAAGGAAGATGCGGTGCGGAAGTGGGGGTGGCTGTAGCAACAGCTCCAGTCATGGGAATGCTCCGGTGAAAAAAGAAAAAGTGGTCAAATACGCCCGCAAAGTTTGAAGGATTTTCGGGGCCTGTCCATGCGTGGTTTGTGCAAGCTGCCCTAGCGACAAGAAGACCTTTGGAAACTGTGCTTGCGAATTTACATTCTTTCGAATTTTCCCAGCGTTCTCAGGGCCCTGCCGGGTGCGATGTAAGCTGCGGTGCGGCGCAAGGATCGGCAAGATTTCGCAAGTGCAAAAATAAGGCAGGCAAACGGGCCCGAAAGCGCCCTCTCAAACCCCTCTCAAATGCCCTGTGGCCGGGCTTGCGTCGCTGCCGCCCGCGCGTCAGTTTGGCGCCAAGCAAAGACCCGCAAGACCAGCAATGCCTCAGACGTCGGACGATCCATAAACACCATGACCCAGACCCAATATCTCGAAACGCCCCGCGCGCGCCTTGCCTATGTGCACACCCCCGGAGACGGGCCCACGGTGGTGTTCCTCTCGGGCTATAAGTCGGACATGGAAGGCACCAAGGCGGTGCATCTCGAGGCTTGGGCCAAGGCCCGTGGCCGTGCCTTCCTGCGACTCGACTATTCCGGCCACGGCCAGTCCGGCGGCGCCTTCGAGGAGGGCTGTATCGGCGATTGGGCGGCGGATGCGCAGGCGGTGATCGAACATGCCACCTCCGGGCCGCTGATCCTTGTGGGCTCGTCCATGGGCGGCTGGATCGCCTGTCTGCTGAGCCAGCGGCTGGCGGATGTGCGCGGCTTTGTCGGCATCGCCGCCGCGCCGGATTTCTCGGAAGACAGTTTCTGGGTTGGGTTCTCCGAGGCGCAGCGTGCCGAGGTGATGGAAAAAGGCGTGCTCTACCTGCCGTCGGACTATGGCGAGCCCTATGCGGTGACCCGCAAGCTGATCGAAGACGGGCGCGAGAACCTCGTGCTGCGCAGCCCGCTGCCGATGCCGTGGCCGGTGCGGCTGGTGCAGGGCACGCAGGATGAGGCGGTGACCCGCGAGACCGCGCTGCGCCTGCTCGACCATATCGACAGCCCCGATCTGCGCCTCAGCTTGGTGAAGGGCGCCGACCACCGCTTTTCCGAGCCGGACAACCTTGCCCAGATCGAGGCCAGCATCATCGACGTCGGCGGCTGAGGAGGGCCCTGAAACTCATGACCCAAACCCCCATGCAACAGCGCATCAGCCTGATCACCCTTGCCGCCGCCGATCCCGAGGCGCTGGCGGAGTTCTACGATGCGCTGGGATGGCAGCGCATCGACGCCATGCCCGGCATGGTGGTCTATGACCTGCTGGGGCAGGCGGTGGGCATTTATGCCCGCGCCTCGCTGGCCGAAGACATGGGCGTGCCCGAAGAGGCGCTTGGCCATGGCGCCATGACGCTCGCGCATAACGTCGGCAGCGCCGAGGAGGTCGAGGCGCTGATGGCGCGGGCCGAGGCGGCGGGCGCCAAGGTGCTGCGCGCCGCGGGCAAGGTGCATTGGGGCGGTCATATTGGCTATTTCGCCGATCCCGAAGGGCACGTCTGGGAAATCGCCCACAACCCCTTCTCGCCGCTGCGCGCCGAGGATGGCGCGTTCCGCTGGCGCGGCTACTGAACTTTTCTTCGGCGGCAACTCTCTGGCGGCAACGCTTTCTTCACCGCTTTTCCGCAGGATGCGGCCAGCACGAAGGAGGCCGCATGCAGGGGTTCGATCAGCAATTTCGGGATTTCCCGGATTACCTGCGCAAGCTTGCCGCGGGCGTCTGGACCCGGCGCAGCCTTGATCTCGGCGCGAGTGGTGACGCAGGTAATGAGCGAGGGCTCGCGGCGCATTGGCACCCACAGGTGATCCTGCGCCGTCCGCAAGGCATTGGCTTTGGCCCCGAAGCGCTGCGCGCCGAGGTGCTGGAGCTTGCCTCTGCGCTGCCGGACCTCTCGGTCCAGACCGAGGATGTGCTTTGCTCCGGCGCGCCAAAAAGCGGGCTTCTGGGCGCGCAGCGGCTGCTCTTCAGCGCCACCCACGCGGGCGAGGGGGTCTTTGGCACCCCCAGCGGGCGGCGGCTGCGGTTCCGTGCGCTGGCCGAGTTGCACGCCAAGGACAACCGCGTCGCCGATCTCTGGGCGGTGCGCGACACCGGCGCGCTCCTGCGCCAGCTTAGTCTGTCGGTGCGGGACTGGGCGCGCTTTCGCATCGCGGGCCATGACCCCGAGACGCAGCCCTTCCGCCCCGAGGTCGACGTGCAGGGCCCCTATAGCGCGCGGGGCAACGACAACCATTGGGGGCAGGGGTTTGCCGCGCTGCTGGCGCAGATGATGGACGGCGGCTTTTCCGGCGCGGCGGCGCAGTATGATCCGGCGGCGCGGCTGGACTGTCCGGGCGGGCAGGCGTTGCGCGGACCGCAGGGGGCCGAGCGCTTCTGGCTTGGCCTGCGCGCGTCCTTCCCCTCGGCCCGGTTCGAGCTGCACCATTGCCTCGGCGAAGAGGTGGCGCTGATGCCGCCGCGCGCCGCGCTGCGCTGGTCGCTCACCGGGCGGCACGAGGGCTGGGGCGCCTTCGGGCGGCCCACTGGGGCGCGGGTGCATGTCATGGGGCTCAGTCAGGCGGAGTTCGGACCGGGCGGGCTGCGCCGTGAATGGTCGCTCTACGACGAGGCGGCGGTCTGGATGCAGATCCACCTCGCCACCGGCCTTGCCGAGGCACGGCAGCCGGGGCTGGCACTGGCCGGTTAGGCACCGGGTATCCGCTGCCGATCACAGCCGTCGATCTCACCCGCCCACGCAACAGGCCCGGCCCGTGCATCAGACACGGCATGCGCATCAGGCCCGCCCGTCCAACAGGTCCACACGCGCAAAAGCCCCCCAAATGCGACCGGCAAGTGCCCGCCTGCGCAGGAGTTTCCCGCTTTCACTGGGAATGGCCTCTCGCTACGCTATCTGGCGGTGCAGAGAGTGCCACACCGGGCGGCGAGTCGCGCCCCAAGGTGCTGGTGGCTGCTGGTCGCATAACGCAGGTCGCATTACGCAGGCCGCAAGAATTACAGGACGATTTGAAATGACGGACGAACGGCAGGTGCACCATGGCTGACACGCTGGTGCTGCTGCCCGAATCCATGTGTGACGCCCGTCTCTATGGGCCGCAGATCGCCGACCTCTCGCGCGAGATGGCGGTGATGGTCGCGCCGGTGCATCTTGGCGACCGCATCGAAGAGATCGCCTCGAGCCTGCTCGACGTGCTGCCGCGCCGCGTGGCGCTGGCGGGCAGCGGCTTTGGCGGCATGGTGGCGATGGAATTGCAGCGCCGCGCGCCCGACCGCGTGTCGCGCCTGATGCTGATCGGCAGCTCGCCCCTCGCCGATACGCCGCAGCAAGCCACCGACCGCGAGGCGCTGGTGATCAAAGCCCGGTCCGGCAAGCTCGCCGAGGCGATGCGCAGTCTCATCCCCGAGGACAGCCTTGCCGACGGCCCCTATCGCGCCGAGATCATGGAGATGCTGCAGGAGATGGCCGAGGGTTTTGGTCCCGATGTCTTTGTGCGGCAGGCCCGCGCGTTGCAGCGGCGGCGCGACCAGCAGGCGGCGGTGCGCAAGCTGCGCATCCCCACCATGGTGCTCGCAGGCACGCAGGATTCGCTCTATCCCGAAAAGCGCCAGAGCTTTCTGGCGGAACTGATCCCCGGCGCGGTGCTGCGGATGATTCCCGGCACCGGGCATCTGCCGATGCTCGAAGACCCCGACAGCGTCAGCGCCGCGATCCGCGAATGGCTGGCCCTGCCGCAGCCACGCTGAGCCAGCCGTTGCCCACCACCCGCGCTTGACCGTGCGCGCTGCGCCGCCTATGAGCGCCGGGCGTGGAGGGCCGGGCGGCCGCTGCGGTGGGCAACCGCCGGAGAGGAAAGTCCGGACTCGCTGAAGCATCGGTGCCGGGTAATGCCCGGGCAGGGCAACCTGACGGAAAGCGCCACAGAGAACAGACCGCCGCCTTTCGGGGCGGTAAGGGTGAAACGGTGGAGTAAGAGACCACCGGGGGGCTGGCAACAGTCCCCGCATGGCAAGCCCCACCGGGAGCAATGCCAAATAGGGACCCCGCGCGGGGCATGATCCCTTCGGGGATATCGCCGCAGGGCCGCTTCAGCCCGAGGGGTCCGGGTTGGCAGCTTGAGCCGCGTGGCAACGCGCGGCCTAGAGGAATGGTCGCACAGGGGCGGGGCAACCCGCTCTGGACAAAATCCGGCTTATAGGCCCTCCACGCAAAGATTTCCGCGCCCGCTTGGCTGTGACCTTGGGGAAAATGCGCCTAGTCCGAGATTCTCGGGCCAAGAGCTGTTGACTCCGGGCCGCGGCTGAGTAAAAGGCGGGCTTCAAGAGATTTCACGGGCGGCGCTCGCCCCCGTTGCAGGAGAAGAAGAATGGCGAAGCCGACCACCATCAAGATCCGCCTGAACTCGACCGCCGGGACGGGCCATTTCTACGTGACCAAGAAGAACGCGCGCACGATGACCGAAAAAATGACCGTGCGTAAGTACGATCCGGTTGCGCGCAAGCACGTGGAATACAAGGAAGGCAAAATCAAGTAAGCCTTCCGGTTTCGGATCAACGAGAGCCGCACGGGGCAACCCGCGCGGCTCTTGTCGTTTCAGCCTCTGATATTTTTGGCCTTCTGCGGGTGGGGGTGTTGTGGCGCTTTCGGCGCCATTTCTTGTTTTGCTGGAATGGCTTGCGCCAAACGGTGTGCTTTGGTGGGCTTTGGTATACATCTAACGCATTGATTTGACTGCATAACGGGTCTTCCGTCTTGCGGGTTTTCCGGCTCGCGTCTTCGTGAAATTCTGCACTGCAGAAATCTTCCCGCGGGATGCCGAGGCGACTCGCGATCAGACAGACCGGCGCGCTGCGCCCAGACCCGAAAGATATCGCAATGATCAAATCCGCTCTTCTGGCCACGCTGGCCGCCGCGCTTCCCGTTCTCGCACAGGCCGAGGTTCTGACGCTCTCCGAGCCGATGGCCGGGGGCACGCTGCGCGAAGGCACCGTCGACATGTCGGTCTACACGCTGCCCAAAGGCGAGACCGCCAGCGAGGTCGTGGCCTTCTACACCGAACGCGCGGGCGCAGAGCCGCTGCGCCTTGCCATGCAGCTTGAGGATGGCGACAGCACCACATTTGGCCTGCCGGGCATCTCGGGCGTGTCCTACCGCTTCGAGCGCACCGCGGGCGTGGTGACCGTCACCAGCGCGCCGACCAAGACCGAGCTTGCGCTGAACTGACCCTGTCACGCGCCTGACTGCCAGGGCCGTCCCCGCGGGGACGGCCTTTTGCGTCTGTGGCGGACTGCGTCCCCGCGGGTTTTTCCGCTGCGGCATCTCGCCAGCGGGCGAGAGCTCTGCTAGGGGCATCGCCGGAACGCGATGGAGAGCGGCGATGCAGGACGAGCGCGTAGTGCTGGAGGCGGGCCCGGACGGGCTGCCGGTGCTGTTCGAGCGCCCGCGCGAGCTTGTCACCGCCAGCACCCCGGCGGGCGCGCAACTGGCGCTGGCGCGGCTTGAACAGGCCCGCGCCGCGGGGTTCTGGATCGCCGGATATGCCGCCTATGAGCTGGGCTTCGCGCTGGAGCCCGCGCTGGCGGACCTCTGGCAGCCCGGCGCGCCCTTGCTGCATTTCGGCGTCTTCGATGCGCCCCGGCCAGTAGGCCCGGCGGCGGAGGAGGGGCCGGCCCGCGTCACCGGGGTGACGCCGCTCTGGAGCCGCGCGCGCTATGCCGAGAGCTTTCACGCGGTGAAAGAGATGATCGCGGCGGGCGATCTCTATCAGGTCAATCTGACCATGCCGGTGGAGGTGAACTTCGAGGGCACGCCAGAGGCGCTCTGGTCGGCGCTGCGCGCCTATCAGCCGGTGGGCCACGGCGGCTTTGCCCGGCTGGGCGAGGAGGTGATCCTGTCGCGCTCGCCCGAGCTGTTCTTCCGTCTCGGGGCCGACCGCCGGATCGAGGTGGCGCCGATGAAAGGCACCGCCCCGCGGGGCGCCACGCCTGCCGAGGATGATGCGCTGCGCGACGCGCTGGGGCAGGATGAAAAGAACCGCGCCGAGAATGTGATGATCGTCGATCTGATGCGCAACGATCTGTCACGGCTGGCGCGTCCCGGCTCGGTCAAAGTGCCCGAGCTTTTGAAGGTCGAGCGCTACGCCACGGTGCATCAGATGATCTCGCGCGTGGTGGCGGAACTGGACGCGGCGCCAACGCTGCCGGGGTTGATGCAGGCGCTCTTCCCGTGCGGCTCGATCACCGGCGCGCCGAAGATCGCCGCCATGCGCGCGATTCACGCGCTGGAGCGTTGGCGGCGAGGGGTTTACTGCGGCTCGCTGGGCTGGGCGGCGCCCGATGGCCGGGCGGAGTTCAACGTGGCGATCCGCACGCTGAATGTCACCGCGCCGGGGCGCGCGCTGATGGGGGTTGGCGGCGGCATCGTGCACGATAGCACCTGCGACGCGGAATATGAGGAGGCGCTGTGGAAAGCCCGTTTCGTGACCGGATTGATGACGGCCTGAGGCTGATCGAGACGCTGCGCTGGGAGCCCGGCAGCGGCGCCCTGCGGGGCGAACGGCATCTGGCGCGCTGCCTGCGCAGTTGCGCGGCGCTGGGGTTCGATGTGGGCCCCGAGGCTTTGGCGGAGGCCCTAGAGAGCTTTCACGCGGAGACGCCGCAGCGGCTGCGTCTGACGGTGGGGCGCGCGGGGGATGTGGAGATCACGTCTGCCCCGTTTGAGCCTGCCACCGTCCCCGCGGGGACAAAGGTGCAGCTGTGCGCGGCGCGGCTCGATCCTAAGGACGCGCTGCTGCGCCATAAGACCACGGCGCGGGTGCTTTATGATGCGGCGCTGAAGGCGCGGCCCGAGGGCGTGGCGGAGCTTCTGTTCCTCAACACCGAGGGCGCGCTTTGTGAGGGGGCTTACACAAACGTTTTTCTGGAGCGTGAAGACGGCGCGCGGGTGACCCCGGCGCTCTCATCCGGCCTTTTGCCGGGGGTCCTGCGCGAGCAGCTTCTGGAGGAGGGGGCCTTTGCCGAGGCCACGGTGCCCCTTGCTGATCTGCAAAGGGCCAAGCGGCTCTGGATCGGCAATTCGCTGCGCGGGCTGATGGGGGCCGAGCTGTTGCCCGGAGAACTGCCGGATCCGCGCTGAGACGCCCGTGCGCTGCCCAAAGAAAAGCCCCGCCAAACCCTGGGGTCTGGCGGGGCCGGTAAGCCGGTGCTGGCGATGCGATTACTCGCGGTTGCCGAGCAGCTGCAGCAGGAACATGAACATGTTGATGAAGTCCATGTAGAGGTTCAGCGCGCCGACGATGGCCGATTTCGCGAGCCACTCGCTGTCGCCGTGTGCGGCGTGCTGGAGGTAGGTGTTCTTGATGTTCTGGGTGTCATAGGCGGTGAGGCCCGCGAAGATCAGCACACCGAGGATCGAGATGGCGAAGTAGATCGCCGGCGAGCCGAGGAAGATGTTGATGATCGAGGCGACCAGAATGCCGATCACACCCATGATCAGGAACGAACCCCAGCCGGAGATGTCCTTCTTGGTGGTGTAGCCCCAGAGCGAGAGACCGGCGAAGGCGATCGCGGTGACCAGGAAGACCTGGGCGATCGAGAAGCCGGTGAAGGCCACGAAGATCCAGCTCAGCGACAGGCCCATCACCGCCGCGAAGGCGTAGAAGAACAGCTGCGCGCCAGCGGCGGAGAGGCGGTTGAGCGCCGCGCCGAAGGCAAAGACCATGATCAGCGGGGCGAACATGACGATCCAGCCGAGGATGTTCGGGCTCAGCGTCATCGGGTCGCGGAACACGGCGAGCAGGTTGGGGCTGGTGCCCACGGCCCAGGCGACTGCGAAGGTCAGCAGCATGCCCACGGACATGGTCGCATAGACCTTGTTCATGTGCGCGCGGAGCCCCGCGTCAATCTGGGCCGCGCGTGCGCCGGCCGCGCCGTGGGTCCGGATTGTGTTGAAGTCTGCCATCGGGTCCTGTCCTCCGAGTTGAAAATCTGCAGTCAAAAGATAACTGTTCTGCTCCGATATTGGCAGTCTGGATGTTGTTTTCAAGAAGAGCGATGCGCAAAAAGCGCTGTTTATGAACTAAAAATGCCCTCTCCGGGAGGTCCGCGCGGCGCGCGGCGGAGAGGGCAGGGCGACCCGCCGGGGGGCCGGGCCGAAATCCGGGCCAAATCACTGTGCGGTAAGGTTTTAAGTCAAATCGTTAAGGTTGCTGTGCCGGGGTCAGCCGCGCCAGTGGCTTGGGGCGTCCCAGAAGGCGCGGCCCGCTTCCCGCTCGGCCTCGCTGCGGGTGAGGCCGACGTCCTGCAGCAGGTGCGCGTCAAGCTCGGCCAGATGGCGGCGCTGGCGCGCGAGGCCGATGAGACTCAGAAGGCGGGCGGGCAGCGTGGCGCGGCGGCGCGTGACGCGGGCACGGGCGAGGCCGCGGGGCAGGGATGCGGAGGGGACGATATCACGGGGCATGAGGCTATCCTTCACATATCTTGATGTGTTGCGTTGTTTCCATGTTGCTGTGTGATCGGTTATGCTCTCGGGACGTCAATTCGTAAAACGAATGTTCCTGAAGGGATTCATCACGAGGGCTGATGTATGCGAAATCTCGACCTGACGACCCTGCGCTCGTTCGTGGCGGTGGCCGATGCTGGCGGCGTGACCCGCGCGGCGGGCTTTCTCAATCTGACGCAATCCGCGGTCTCGATGCAGCTCAAGCGGCTGGAAGAGATGCTGGGGCTGGCGCTGCTGGATCGCTCGGGGCGCGGCGTGGCGCTGACCCCCGCGGGCGAGCAACTGCTGAAATACGCCCGCCGCATGGTGGAGATGAACGACGAGATCTATGCGCGGCTGACCCGGCAGGACTGGGAGGGCGAGATCGTGCTGGGGGTGCCGCATGACATCGTCTACCCGGTGATCCCGCGCATCATGAAGCGCATGCAGCGCGATTACCCGCGGGTGCGGGTGCAGCTGATCAGCTCTTACACCGCCGATCTCAAGGACCAGTTCGCGCGGGGGGCGATCGACGTGATCCTCACCACCGAAAGCGAGCCGGGCGAGGGCGGCGAGGCGCTGCTGGAGGTGCCGCTGCGCTGGTTCGGCGCGCCCGATGGCACCGCGTGGCGCAGCAAGCCGCTGCGCATCGCTTTCTCGCGCCGCTGCGGGTTCCGGCCCGTCGCCATCGCGCAGATGGAGCGCGAGGGGCTGGATTGGGAATTGGCGGTGGATTCCGAGATGGATCGGACCATCGAGGTTTCGGTCTCTGCCGACCTCGCGGTGACGCCGATCCTCGAAGGCCACGCGCCGCAGCATTTCGAGATGATCCCGCAGGGGGTGCTGCCCGACCTTGGGCTGCAGAAGATCTGTCTCTACGGCTCGGGCGCCAAGCCGCAGATCATCGAGCCGCTGCAGGAGATGCTTCGGTCTGAGTTCTGCACTCTGCGCCGCCGTCCGGAATTGGCGGCGGAGTAAGGGCCGCTCGGTCAGCCGGGGATCTCGATGACCACCTTGCCGGTGGATTTGCGGCTGCGCAGCAGATCGAGGCCCTCTGCGACCCGCGCGAGCGGCAGGACGTGGCTCACATGCGGATGCAGTCTGCCTTCGCCGTGCCATGCAAAGAGCTGCGCCAGCGAGCCGGTCAGCGCCTCGGGGCGGAACGTCAGGTAGCCGCCCCAGTAGAGACCCATCACCGTCAGGTTCTTGACCAGAAGGTGATTGGCCTTGATCTGCGGCACCTCACCGCTGGCAAAGCCGATGGTGAGAATGCGCGCCTCGGGGTTGCAGGCGCGGAAGGCGGCGGTGAACTGCTCGCCCCCCACCGCGTCATAGACCACATCGGCCCCGCCAAGCGCCTTCACCTCGGCGCGCAGGTCGGCCTCGCGCGCGTCGATCAGATGGTCGGCCCCGGCGCGGCGCGCCACCTCGAGTTTCTCGGGGCCGCGGGCGCAGGCGATGACCTTTGCGCCCATGAGCTTGCCGATCTCGACGGCGGTCAGCCCGACGCCGCCCGCAGCGCCGAGCACCAGCAGCGTCTCGCCGGGCTGCAGCCGGGCGCGGTGATCCAAGGCGAGGTGACTGGTACCATAAGCAATCTGAAATCCGGCCGCTTCGGTGAAGCTCATGGTGTCCGGCAGATGCACCGCCCGGTGGGCATCGAACACGCCAAATTCCGCCAGACCGCCCTGACCGCCGAAAACCGCGACGCGCTCTCCGGGCTGGAAATCGGTCACATCAGGGCCTACAGCATCAATGGTTCCGGCGACCTCCATCCCAAGCACGAAGGGCGTTGGTGGCGTGTCCTGATACCGGCCCTCGATCATCAGCAGATCGGCGAAGTTGAGACCGCAGGCCGCGATCTTCAGGCGCAGCTGACCGGGGCCCGGATCTGGCCGGGGAATCTCTTGCAGATTCGGCTCCGCCCCGCGGCTCTCTTGCAGGTAAGCGCGCATGAAATATCCCTTCGTATAGGTAACTACCCGTAATTCCTCAGCCCCCAGAAATCTTGTCAAAATTATGAAATCCCGTGAAGCGACCTTAAGTCATTGTTTGGATTTACAACCGACAAGTGCAACCCATTAACCGCGCTCAGCGATAGGGCCGCAACTCCCTTGATTTGAAGAGCGGAACCGCGGTAGCTTCGGTTCGTCTTAAAGGTGTAGCTCCGGCCGCAGCTGTGAGCGGTTGGTTTTTGTTAGTGCTCTGGGTTTGAGCAGGGCGAGTGAAAAGGAAAACACGATGACTCATCCCGTGGACGTTCATGTCGGGAAACGCATTCGTCACCGTCGCTGGCTTGTTGGGATGACCCAGCAGCAGCTCGCAGAGCATGTGGGCATCAAGTTTCAGCAGATCCAAAAATACGAGACCGGTGCGAACCGCGTCAGCGCCTCCCGCCTGTGGGACATCGCCGATGCGCTCGAAGTGCCGGTGAGCTTCTTCTTCGAAGGTATCGAAAGCGAGCAGGACACCGAGGAGACCGCCGCGGCGACCCCGGCCATGCCCGCCGACATTCTTGGCGACAAAGAAGCGCTCGATCTGGTCCGCTCCTATTACGCGATCCCCGAGAACCAGCGCCGCCGCCTGTTCGAACTGGCGCGCGTTCTTTCGGACGTCGCTTGAGCCTCGGCGCTCCCTGCGCTAGCTGATCCTTCGAGGAGCGCGCAGCAGGGGGCAGCCATGAGCGAGACGTTCGAGACGGGAACTTCCGGGACCGGCAATTCCAAGACCGGCACTTCCAAGACGGGGATTTCCGCAGCATTGGCAGACGAGCTCTGGCGCACCGCTGGCGAAATGGCCGAAGCGGCGCGCGCAGCGATCCTGCCGCATTTCCGCGCCGAGGGTCTTGGCGCGGACAACAAACTCTCCGAAGGCTTTGATCCGGTCACCGTGGCCGACCGCGCCGCCGAGCAGGCGATGCGCGAGGTGTTGGCCGCGCGCCGCCCGATGGATGCGATCCTTGGCGAGGAATACGGCCATGAGGCGGGGGACAGCGGGCTGACATGGGTGCTCGATCCGATCGACGGCACCCGGGGCTTTCTGTCCGGCACGCCCACATGGGGGGTGCTGATCGCGCTCTCCGACGCCACCGGCCCGGTTCTGGGTGTCATCGATCAGCCCTATACCGGCGAGCGTTTCGAAGGCGGGCTTGGCCGCGCTGAATGGTCGGGGCCGCTGGGCCAGCGCCAGCTTGCCGTGCGCCCGGCGCGTCCGCTGTCCGAGGCGATCCTTTTCACCACATTCCCCGAGGTTGGCACCGAGGCCGAGGGCGCGGCCTTCCGCCGGGTTGCTGCCGAGGCGCGGCTGACCCGCTATGGCATGGATTGCTACGCCTATGCGCTGCTGGCCGCCGGTCAGATCGATCTGGTGATCGAGGCGGGGTTGCAGGCTTATGACGTTCAGGCGCCGATCGCGGTGATCGAAGCCGCGGGCGGCGTGGTCACCGACTGGCAGGGCGGCAAGGCGCATGAGGGCGGGCAGGTTCTGGCCGCCGCCAATCCCGAGATCCACGCCGCGGCGCTGGCGCTGCTGCAGGGCTGAGCCGGGCAGGGAGCGGCGGAGCCCCCGGCGCATTCTGGCGCATTCTTCGGTAAAACCCGAAACACCCTAAATCCGGGCGGTCTTTCCTTCGGCTGCCCGTAAGGGCAGGGTGGGGGCACCACCCGAGGAGCCCCCATATGAGCGAAATCCTGATCCGCAACGCGCGCACCGTCCTGACCATGGATGACGCGGGCACCGAGCTTTCGGATGCCGATATCCTGCTGCGTGACGGGGTGATCGCGGGCATCGGGCCGCGGCTGGAGACCACCGGCGAGGTGGTCGATGCGCGCGGCTGCGTGGTGACGCCCGGTCTGGTGAACACCCACCACCATCTCTACCAAGGTCTGACCAAGGCGGTGCCGGGCGGGCAGGATGCGCTGCTCTTTGGCTGGCTGCAGACGCTCTATCCGATCTGGGAGCGCTTCGGCCCTGAGGAGTTCTATATCTCAGCGCAGGTCGGGCTGGCGGAACTGGCGCTCTCGGGCTGCACGATGAGCTCGGATCACCTCTATCTCTACCCCAATGGCGCGCGGCTTGATGACACAATCGCCGCGGCGCAGGACATCGGTCTGCGCTTCCACGCCACCCGCGGCAGCATGAGCATTGGCGTGTCGAACGGCGGGCTGCCGCCGGACTCGCTGGTCGAGGACGAGGGCGCCATCCTCGAAGATTGCATCCGGGTGATCGACGCATTCCACGACCCCTCGGAGGGTGCCATGGTGCGTGTCGGCGTTGCGCCCTGTTCGCCCTTCTCGGTGAGCCGCGAGCTGATGCGCGACAGCGCCATTCTTGCCCGCGACAAGGGGGTGATGATGCACACCCACCTTGCCGAGAACGACGAGGATGTCGCCTATTCGCTGGAGAAATTCGGCTGCCGTCCGGGGCAATACGCCGAGGACCTGGGCTGGACCGGCCCAGATGTCTGGCACGCCCATTGCGTGAAGCTCGACGGGCAGGAGATCGACCTGTTCGCCGCGACACGCACCGGCGTGGCACATTGCCCCTGTTCCAACTGCCGCCTCGGCTCCGGCATCGCGCCGGTGCGCGGCATGCTGGATGCGGGGGTGAACGTGGGGCTCGGCGTCGACGGCTCGGCGAGCAACGACATGGCCAGCCTGATCGGCGAGGCGCGGCAGGCGATGCTGCTGCAGCGGGTGCAGAACGGTGCCGACGCGATGAGCGCCCGCGAGGCGCTGCGCGTGGCGACGCGCGGCGGGGCCGAGGTGCTGGGCCGCTTCGATTGCGGGCAGGTGGCCGTGGGACTGCGCGCGGATCTGGCGCTGTGGGATGTGACCGGGCTGGAAAGCGCGGGCAGCTGGGATCCGGCGGCGCTGCTGCTGGCGGGGCCGCAGAAGGTGCGCCACCTGTTTGTGGAGGGGCGGCAGGTTGTGCGTGACGGTCAGATTGCAACCATAGACATTGTTGCTGCGTTGACACGTCATCAAGAAATGGCGCGTACGCTGGCGGGGCTGGGCTGATCTCTTGGGTGGTCTGGCTATCCTTCAGCCGACGCTCGTTTGAGCCGACGCCGCCTATATCCGACACGACCGGAGCCCGACATGAGACGCCTCTTTTTGACCCGCCTCCTGCCGCTTGCCCTTTGCACCGCGCTTTCAGCCTGCGTGGTGGTGCCGCTGCCGCAACAGGACAGCGGCGGCCAGCCCGCGCAATTCGTTGAAAACCCCAAGGGCGCGCAGCTGAACGCGCTGCGCCAGCGCAACGGGCTGGCACCGCTGAGCTATTCTCCGGTGTTGCAAAAGGTGGCGCGGCGCCATGCGCGCGACATGGCGCGGATGCAGAAGATGACCCACACCGGCAGCGACGGCAGCCAGATCGGCGACCGCATCCAGCGCACGGGCTATGATCTGCGGCGCGGGGCCGAGAATATCGCGGTCACCCGCCGCGGGCTCGACGGGGCGATGGAGATCTGGACCAACTCGCCGCCGCACCGGTCCAACATGCTGATGCGCGACGTCACCGAATACGGGCTGGCCCAAAGCGGCAATTACTGGGCGATGGTGGTGGCGCGCACCAAGTGAGGCGGCGGCGGTGACCCGCCTTGGGCCGCGCATCTGCCTTGCCGAAATCATCTGCCTTGCCGAAATGGTGCCATCGCGCCATTTACCGTGGGGATACGTTCTTTCACGGAGTTTCCCATGCGCTTTGCCCCCATGCGCCTCACCCCTGTCGCCTTGAGCCTAACCATCGCCGCGCTGTCGCTGAGCGCCTGCGTCGACGTGCGCAGCACGCCGACCGCCAGTACCGCGCAGTCCGTCAGCCGCAGCACGGTTGAGCGTAGCACGGTTGAGCGTAGTACGGTGCAGCGCAGTACGGTGCAGACGGTCGGTAGCAGCGGCGGCCAGATCGAGGGGGCCAGCATCGTCGAACTGCGTCGCGCGCCGGGGCAGGTGGTGCAAAGCTCGGGGTCCGAGGCGGCAGCCGCGCTCAACAGTTGGCGCCGTGCGCAGGGGCTCGCACCGCTTTCGCGCTCCGGGCAATTGCAGCGCGCCGCGCAGGCCCATTCGGACGACATGGCGCGGATGAACAAGATGAGCCACGTGGGCAGCGACGGCAGCCGCGTCGGTGCCCGGACCCGCGCCGCGGGCTATGACTATCGCGAGGTGGCCGAAAACGTCGCCATGACCCCGCTCGGCATCGACAGCGCCATGGAGCTTTGGGCGAAATCCCCCTCGCACCGTGCCGCCATGTCGCGCAGCGACCTGCGCGAGTTTGGCCTCGCGCAGAACGGCCGCTATTGGACGCTGGTCATGGGACTGCGCAAGTAAACGCGACTGCGCAAGTAAATCGGTCTGCGCAAGTAACTGGCACGAGTAACAGCTATGGCGCGCGCGCTCAGAGCGCGCGCGTTCCGGCCACATAGGTGGCGGTGATCGCACGGTCGTCGCCCATCATGATGGTGGGAAAGAGCGCCTCCCAGATATCCTCGGCACTCACCGTGCGCTGCGCGATGGCGGGGGTGGAGGCCAGATCGAGCACGGTGAAATCCGCCTCCAGTCCGGGCGCGAGGTTGCCGATCCGGTCCTCAGCCATGAGCGCGATCGCCGAGCCCTGCGTCGCCAGCCACAGCAGTTCCGCCGGATGCAGCGGGCGGTGGCGCAGTTGCGCGACCTCATAGGCCGCCGCCATGGTGCGCAGCATGGAGAAAGACGAGCCGCCGCCGGTGTCGGTGGCGAGCCCGACGCGCATCCCGGCCTTGGTCAGCCCGTCCATGTCGAATAGCCCCGAGCCGATGAAGGTGTTCGAGGTCGGGCAATGCACCAGCGCCGCGTTCACCTCTTTCAGTCGTGCATGTTCGCGCGGCTCCAGATGGATGGCGTGGCCGTAAAGACCGCGCTCCCCGAGCAGCCCGTAGGCCTCGTAGGTGTCGAGGTAGTCGCGCGCCTGCGGGTAGAGCGATTTGACCCAGGCGATCTCGTCGGTCTGCTCGGACAGATGGGTCTGCATCAGCACCTCGGGGTGTTCCGCCCAAAGCGCGCCGAGCGCCTGCAGCTGCTCGGGCGTGGAGGTGGGCGAGAAGCGCGGGGTGATCACATATTCGGCGCGGCCCTTGCCGTGCCAACGCTCCAGCAGCGCCTTGCTGTCGTCATAGGCCGATTGCGCGCTGTCGCGCAGGAACTCGGGGGCGGTGTCGCGGTCCATGCAGGTCTTGCCTGCGAAGACCCGCATGCCGCGCGCCTCGGCGGCGGCGAACAGCGCCTCGACCGATGCGGGATGGATTGTGCAATAGGAGCAGACCGATGTGGTGCCATGCGCGAGCAGAAGGTCGAGGTAGCGCCCGGCGATCTCATCGGCATAGGCGCGGTCTTCAAAGCGCGCCTCGGTGGGGAAGGTGTAGTGGTTCAGCCAGTCGATCAGCCGCTTGCCCCAGCTGGCGATCATCGGGGTCTGCGGGTAATGCGCGTGGGCGTCGACAAATCCCGGCACGATCAGCGCCTTGCCATGATCCACCACCTGCGCCGCCGGATGCGCCGCGCGCAGCGCCTCGGCGCTGCCGATCTCGCGAATCACGCCGCCCTCGACCAGCAGCGCCCCGGTGCTGTCATGGCGGGCCGCAGCGGGGCCTTCGCTGAAAGGCGAGGCGGAGAAGCTCAGGGTTTGACCAAGATGAAGCGTGCTTGCCATGCGGATCCTCGTGGATAGGGCCGCCCTAGGATGCGGAGGGCCGGGGTCAAGCGCAATGCGCCTCTGTTGCTCGTTCCCGCAATCCCCTAGAGTCTGCGCGAACGGCATTCAATGGGGCAGGGCATGACCGAAGAGACCGGAAACCCGGCGGCGGAAGAGACCCAGGACGACGACACCAACCCGCTCGAGCGCAAGGTGGTGACTTCGATCCTCTACGCGGTGGACGTGGGCGACCGCGAACAGCTCGTCGAGTTGATGGAGCCCTTGCACCCGGCTGACATCGCGGACCTTCTCGAACAGATCAACGCCTTCGACCGGATGCGGCTGATCAAGCTCTACGACAAGGAGTTCGACGGCGACATCCTGTCGGAGCTTGACGAGTCGATCCGCGAAGAGGTGATCCGCGCGCTGAAGCCGGAGGTTCTGGCCGAGGCCGTGCGCGAGCTGGACAGCGACGATGTGGTCGACCTGCTCGAGGATCTCGAGGAAGACCAGCAGGCGGCGATCCTTGAGGTGCTCGAGGACAGCGACCGGATCGCGGTCGAGAAATCGCTGACCTACCCGGAGTATTCCGCGGGCCGCCTGATGCAGCGCGAAGTGGTCATGGCGCCCGAATATTGGAACGTCGGGGAGGCCATCGACTATCTGCGCAGCACCGAGGATCTGCCCGAGCAGTTCTATCACATCATCTTGGTCGATCCGAAGCTGCGCCCGGTGGGCAATGTCACCTTGGGCAAGCTGATGGCCTCGCGCCGCGAGGTGTTGCTGAAGTCGCTGGTGGAAGAGACCTTCAACGTGATCCCGGTGACCCGCCCCGAGGCCGAGGTCGCCTATATGTTCAACCAGTACCACCTGATCTCGGCGCCGGTGGTCGACGAGAACGAGCGGCTGGTGGGTGTCATCACCATCGACGACGCGATGACCGTGCTCGACGAAGAGCACGAAGAAGACATCCTGCGCCTCGCAGGTGTCGGTGACGACAGCCATATCTCCGACAGCGTGCTGGAAACCACGCGCCAGCGCCTGCCGTGGCTTGGGGTGAACCTGCTGACCGCGGTGCTGGCCTCGCTGGTGATCGCGCAGTTCGAAGAGACGATCGGCGCGCTGGTGGCGCTGGCGGTGCTGATGCCCATCGTGGCCTCCATGGGCGGCAACGCGGGCACCCAGTCGCTGACCGTTGCGGTGCGGGCGCTGGCGACGCGCGATCTGACCAGTTCCAACGTCTGGCGGGTTATCCGCCGGGAACTGATGGTCGGGCTGATCAATGGCGCGAGCTTTGCCGTGGTGATGGGGCTGCTGGAATACGTCTGGTTCGGCAGTCACATGCTGGCGCTGGTGATCGCCGCGGCGATGGTGATCAACCTCGTGGTGGCGGGGCTCGCGGGCATCGCGGTGCCGGTGGTGCTCGACAAGTTCAAGATCGACCCGGCGCTGGCCTCGGGCACATTCGTCACCACGGTGACCGATGTGGTGGGCTTCTTCGCCTTCCTCGGACTGGCGCAGGCGGTGCTGTTGTGAGCGCGGCAGGCTCTCTTGCCGAGGCCAAACGCGCGGCGCGGGCCGCCGCCAGCGCGCGGCGCAAGGCCGCCCATGCCGCCGACAGCGGCGCCGGGGCAGGGCAGCTGAGCTCGGTTCTGGCGGGCTACCGCGGCGTGCCGCTGGCGGGCTACATGCCGATCCGCTCCGAGATCGACCCGATCCCGGCGATGGCCGAGGCGGCGGCGCATGGGCCCGTGGCGATCCCGGTGATCGACGATCTGCACCAGCCGCTGCGCTTTGCCCGCTGGGAGCCCGAGATGGCGCTGGTCGAGGGCCGTTTCGGCGCTGCGATCCCGGCAGATCCCGAGTTTATCACGCCCGAGATCCTCATCGTGCCGCTGCTGGCCTTCACCCGCGCGGGCCACCGGCTGGGCTATGGCGGCGGCTTTTATGACCGCACGCTGGCGCTGCTGCGCGCCGCGCGCCCGACCTTCGCGCTTGGCTTTGCCTATGCCGAACAAGAGGCCGAGGACATCCCGCTCGAACCCACCGACGCGCCGCTCGACATGATTGTCACCCCGATGGAGGTGATCACGCCGCGGTCAGCCTGAGCGCGGAGTGACGCCTGCAAATTCACGGCTGCGCCGTGAGCGCCTGCGGCGCGCGTATTTTCAAAGAGAAGAAGGCAGGACCGTCACGCCCTGATGGCTTCTTCTTCTTCTTCTTCTTCTTCTTCTTCTTCTTCTTCTTCTTCTCTTTGAAAATACGCCGGGCCAAATACACTGGGAGTGAGCCCGAAGGGCGAGGGGGCAGCGCCCCCTGACGCCCTCAGAACAGGCTGCCCTGCTCCGGTTTCTTCTGCGCCGCTTTCTTGGCCTTGGCGGGCGTGGCCGCGCCGCCGCCGATCTTCATCCGACCGTCGGCAAATTCGATCTCCAGCCCGGCGGCTTCTTTGGCGGCGGCGGAGGTTGTCAGCACCTGCCCGCCCTCGCCGCGCACCACCGCGTAGCCGCGCGCAAGCGTGCCTTTGTAGCTCAGCGTCTGCAGCAGCCGCTCGAGCCCGTCGAGCTTGGCCCGCGGCTCCTCGACCCGGCGCGCACCGGCATCTTCGAGCCGCTTGCCCAGAGCCTTGAGCCGGTCGCCCCCCAGGGCGATCTCGCGCTGAATGGGCCGGAGCGACAGCCGGTCGGCGCGGCGCCCCAGCGCCTCGGCCCGTGTCGCCATCATCCGCGTGAGCAGCCCGGGGCGCAGCGCCCCGGCGGGCTGCGACAGCGCCAGACGGCGCCGGTCGACGCCGCGGATCAGCGCCTGCGGCAGCCGGTCGGCCAGCAGATCGAGCCTCTGGCGCGGCTGATCGAGCAGCATCTCGGGGCGTGGCAGGCCGCGTGCCAGATCGCGCAGCCGCTGGCCGCGCACCTCCAGCCGGTGGGTCTGCGCCCGGGTCAGCCGCAGCTGCGCCTCGGCGGCACGGGCCAGAAGGTCCATCCGCACCGGCACGGCGATCTCGGCGGCGGCGGTGGGGGTCGGCGCGCGCTTGTCCGAGACGAAATCGATCAGTGTGGTGTCGGTCTCATGCCCCACGGCGGAGATCAGCGGGATCTGCGAGGCGGCGGCGGCGCGCGCCACGATCTCTTCGTTGAACCCCCAGAGATCCTCGACCGAGCCGCCCCCACGCGCCACGATCAGCAGGTCGGGCCGCGGCAGCGCGCCGCCGGGGGTGAGCGCGTTGAAGCCCTCGATGGCGCGGGCCACCTCGGGCGCGCAGTTTTTGCCCTGCACCGCGACCGGCCAGATCAGCACCTTGCGCGGGAAACGCTCGCGCAGGCGGTGCAGGATGTCGCGGATCACCGCCCCCGAGGGCGAGGTCACCACACCGATGATCTCGGGCAGGAAGGGCAGCGGGCGCTTGCGCTCGGGGGCAAAGAGCCCCTCGGCCTGCAGTTGCGCCTTGCGCTTTTCCAGCATGGCCATCAGAGCGCCAAGGCCTGCCGGCCGCATGTCTTCGATGATGATCTGATAGCGCGACTGGCCGGGGTAGGTGGTCAGCCGCCCGGTGGCGATGACCTCCATGCCTTCCTCGGGCTGCATGTCGAGCTTGCTGGCGACGCCGCGCCAGACGATCCCCGAGATCACCGATTTGTCGTCCTTGAGGTCGAGATAGAGATGCCCAGACCTTGGGCGCGAGATTCGCCCCAACTCGCCGCGCACGCGGACGAAGCCGAACTCGCCCTCGATCACCCGTTTGACCGCCCCCGAAAGCTCGGAAACGGTGAATTCCGGCGTATTGCCCTCGCCGTCGCCCCCCGGGGTGCCCGCGGGGCCGTCGTCCTCGAAAAGATCCATGCTGCTCGTCCTGCTCGTCTTGGGCGCAGAGTAACGGCCCGCGCCGCCGAGGGAAAGCCGCTGCCCGATGCTCGGCGAGAAGCTAGGGCTCACGGTCGAAGGAGGCGCTGCCGTCGAGGATCGCCCCGACGGTCTCGCAGCCGTGCTCTTCGAGATAGAGGTACGCGGCGGCGGCGAAGCGGCGGGGCGCCAGCCCGTAGATCAGGATGTCGATGACGCCCGCGGTCACCGGCGGCGTGAGCCCCGCAGCGTTCAGCAGCGTTGCGCGATGCTCGGGCGGCAGCGCCATCAGCTCCAGCGCATTGGCGATATATTCGTGATCGACCAGCGCGATCTTGCGCCCTGAGGTGTGCTGCTCGACCAGCGCATGGGCCAGCTCATGGGTCAGCAGTGAGCGGAAGATCACATCGTCGGGCAGCCCGGCATAGGGATCATCCGGCAGCAGGTTCGCGCGCAAGAGGTCGGGCTCGATGATCCGAATGCGCTCCTGCGCGCAATCGTAGGAGGCAAGGCAGCGCCCGATCTCATGCTCGAGCGTGGGGACCGTGACGAGATCGATGGGCCGGGACTGCCTCAGCCCGCAGGTGCCAAGCTGCGCTCGCGCCGCGACGGCGAGCTCGCAGAGCAGCGCGCGCGTGGCCGCAGTTTCGGCCTCGACCCGGAATCCGGCATCTTTGCAGGGCTTGGGCTCGGCCCAGAGCGTGATGGGCAGCAGCGCCGACACCCCGAGCGCAAGCGCCATGGTCCACCGATGTTTTGCCAGCCTGCGCATGATCGCCACCTCTGACCGCCGTGATGGAGAGGCAGGCTAGCACCTGCGGAGTGCCACCGGAGTGACGGGGATCAACGTAGGGGGATCAACGCAAGGAGGATCATCGCGCGAGCCTGCCCTCACGTCTTGCCAGAACTCCCTGCCGCCGCTAGGACAGCCGCGATCCTCAAACAGCAGAGCGGTGCTCATGAATATCCTCATCCTCGGCGGCGGCGGTCGCGAACATGCCCTGGCCTGGGCGGTCATGCAGAACCCCAAGTGCGACAAGCTGATCGTCGCGCCGGGCAACGCCGGGATCGCGCAGATCGCCGAATGCGCCACGCTCGACATCGAGGACGGCGGCGCGGTGGCCGAGTTTGCGGGCGACAATGCCATCGATCTGGTGATCATCGGCCCCGAAGCGCCGCTGGCTGCTGGCGTCGCCGACCGGCTGCGCGACGCGGGTCTGCTGGTGTTCGGCCCCAGTCAGGCAGCTGCGCGTCTCGAGGCGTCAAAGAGCTTCACCAAGGAGATCTGCGACGCCGCCAAGGCGCCCACCGCGGGCTATGGCCACTTCACCGACGCGGAAAGCGCCAAGGCGCATGTGCGGGCCGAGGGCGCGCCGATCGTGGTCAAGGCTGACGGGCTGGCCGCGGGCAAGGGCGTGATCATCGCCGAGACCGTCGCGCAGGCCGAAGAGGCCATCGACGACATGTTCGGCGGCGCCTTCGGCGGTGCGGGCGCCGAGGTGGTGATCGAAGAGTTCATGACCGGCGAGGAAGCGTCTTACTTTGTGCTGGTCGATGGCATCGACGTGCTGCCCATCGGCACCGCGCAGGATCACAAGCGCGTCGGCGAAGGCGACACCGGCCCCAACACCGGCGGCATGGGGGCCTATTCCCCCGCCCCGGTGCTGTCCGACGCGGTGGCGCAAAAGGCGCTCGACGAGATCGTCAAGCCGACCATGGCCGAGATGGCCCGCCGCGGCACGCCCTATCAAGGCGTGCTCTACGTCGGGCTGATGATCGAGAACGGTCAGCCGCGGCTGGTGGAATACAACGTGCGCTTCGGCGATCCCGAATGTCAGGTGCTGATGATGCGGCTCGGCGCGCAGGCGCTCGACCTGATCCATGCCTGCGCTGAGGGCCGTCTGGCCGAAGCGCAGGTGACCTGGGCCGAAGACCACGCGATGACCGTGGTGATGGCCGCCGAAGGCTATCCCGGCAGCTACAAGAAGGGCACGGTGATTGGCGGGCTCGAAGGGCTCACCGAGGACAGCTTTACCCAGATGTTCCACGCGGGCACCGCCGAGAAAGATGGCGCGATTGTCGCCACCGGCGGGCGTGTGCTCAACGCCACCGCGCGCGGCGCGACGCTGGCAGAGGCGCAGGCCCGCGCCTATGCGCTGGTGGATGCGGTCGACTGGCCCGAGGGCTTCTGTCGCCGCGATATCGGCTGGCGCGCGCTCTGAACCCAAGCAAGAGGGGGCGCTGCCCCCTCGCCGCTGCGCGGCTCACCCCCGGCGTATTTGGCCCGGCGTATTTTCAAAGAGAAGAAGCGGCGGGGGTCAGGCGCCGACGTCGGGGCCGAGGCAGAGCATCGGCTCGTCGTTCTGCTGCGCCTCGTAGAGCACCGTATTGCCGGGGTCGTTCTCGAACACCGCGCGCAGCCCGCTGCCTTCTCGGTAGAAGCTCCAGCATTGCGGCATGGGCGCGTCCTCATAGACGAAGCAGATCATCTGCCCCTCCTGATACCAGCTGCCGTCCTTGCACTGACCGTCGAGAAAGGACCAGCGCACCTGCCTGCCCGGCAGATATTCCTCCACCCCATAGGCGGTGCCGCCGCGCCCGAAGTAGAGCGTTTTGCCGGTGACATAGGCTTCGAACTCGGCGCCGGTCATCGGTTGGGCGGCGGCGAGCGGGCTGGCCAGCAGGGCGAGGAGGCATGCGAGACGGATCATGTGAGCAGCCTGCCAGAGCGCGGCGGCCGGGGGAAGGGTCGGGCGGCCTGTTCGGCTGACCGTTGCCGAAGGCCGCGCGGGTGGCGGATTGCGGGGATGTGGCGGTGAATGTTGTGAATGTGTCAGAGGTTGGCCGCTATGATGGCGAAAATTTGCGTTGGTGATCGCTTTAGGGCAAGCCGTCTGCGGGCCTAGCGGTTCTTGTAAACCGCGCAGATACATCCCGATTGCCTCAGTTTTGCGCAAAGCTGCTGCGCCTCGCCGCGTCCGTCGCGCCCGAGGCGGGCCATCCAATAGCCGCCGCGGGGGCTGGCGCGGCTTTTCTGCCAGATCATTTCCGGGGTCTCTCCGCCCACTGCCGCGGCGCAGGATTTGGCGCGGCGGTTGAACTGCGACAGCGCGCGGTCCTGCGTGGTGCCGAAGGCCATCTGCACGCCCCATGGGTGCAGCGGGGGCCTCGCCTCGGGGTATTTGGTCAGCTTGCGGTGGCGGGCCAACTCGAAGCAGGCCTGCTGGAAGGGCATGTCGCCCTGCAGGCGGAAGTCATGATCCTCGGGCGGCGTGTCGCGCCATGTCTCGGCGGCGAGCCCGGTGATGATGGCGACATAGTTGATTGTCTCCAGCGCCAGTCCGCCGGTGCGGGCGATCAGCCCGTCGGCCCGCGCCTCGCCGCCATTATAGGCCACCGCCGCGAGCCCCTGATTGCCGTAGTGCCGGGCCAGCTCGCCAAGGTATTGCGCCGAATATTCCAGCGCTTCGGCGGGGTTGTAGGGGTCCTTGAGGCCGCGCAGCTTGGCGGTGGAGGGGATGAACTGCGCGATGCCCTGCGCGTTCGCCGGGCTGAGCGCATGCGGGTCGAACCGGCTTTCCTGCCAAAGCAGCCGTGCAAAGAACCCCGGCGACAGCCCATTGCGGCGGGCGAAATGCTCGATTGCCTGACAGGTGTCATAGACCGTCTGCGAGGGCCTTATGCATTGCACCGGCCCGAAGGCCCCAGCCGAGCAGAGCGTGCCGGGTTCGGGCTGCCCGCGTTCGGCCCGCAGCGGCGCTGCGGCAAGGCAAAGCAGGAGAAGAAGCAGGGCGCGCCACATGGCCCCATCAACGCTGCGGGCGCGGCAAAGGTCAACTCACACTTTTATCCCGGCGCGGCGCGTATTAGGTGAAGGAAAAGGCAGCGAGAGGTCCAGCCATGTCCTTCTTCGGCAAGCTCAAGAACAAGCTTTTCAAATCCTCCTCGAAACTCGAGGAAGGGCTGGACGCGATCGTCCAAGAGGGGGGCTCGGAAGACGCCCCCGAAACGCCCGAACCCCCGCAAACGCCGGTCGTTCCCGAGACGCCCGCGCCGACCCCGCCGTCGCCGGGCCCGGATGTGCCGCCGCCGGTGCCCGAGACGCCGCCCGCGCCCGCGCCGGAGACCCCGCCCGCACCGCAGGAAGTGCCGCCCGCGCCCG